>DATCDX010000276.1:0-2745 GCA_036510475.1 Steroidobacteraceae bacterium | reverse complement strand
GCCGCGCAGCGCAACGCCACGGCCGATCCCGTACTCTTGGATACGATCGGCGGCTTTTTCAACCTGGCCGGCGACCAACAGCGAGCGATGGTCGCCTATGATCAGGCCGTTGCGCTCGCCCCGAACAACCCGCACTTTCTGTTCAATCGAGCGGCCGTGAGCGTCTTCGTCGGGCAACTCACGGCGGCGGAACACGACTACGATCGTGTGATCGCGTTGCGGCCGGCGGATTGCGAGGCTTACAAGAACCGCGCGGATTTGCGTACCCAGACGGCGGAGAAGAATCACGTTGCCGAACTGGAGTCCTTGGTCGGCAAGCCTGTTGCGGACTGGCGCGCAGAGGTGCAGTTGCGATTCGCGCTCGCCAAGGAATTCGAGGACCTGGGCGAGTACGAGAAGTCGTTTCGCAATCTGCAGCTGGGCGCCACGAAGCGCCGCGAACACCTGCGCTACGATGTCGCGACCGATGTCGCCACCGTCGATTGGATCATCGACGCATTTCCTACGGGGCCCCGTGTCGGCAGCGTCAGTGCCGGTGCCGGCGCCGGCGAGGAGGCGCCGATCTTCATCGTCGGCCTGCCGCGCAGCGGAACGACGCTGGTCGATCGGATTCTCGGCAGTCATTCCACGATTCGTTCCGGCGGTGAGCTGAATCACTTCGCCTTGTGCATCGTCGATGCGGTCCGTGGCCGAACCGGGGAGGCGCCCATGCCGCGCCAAGAGCTCGTCGCGCGTTCAGCCGACGTCGATTTCACCGCCTTAGGAAGGGACTATCTGGCGCGCGCGCTATCTGTCGGGCCCGGGGCCACCGGGACGGTAGCGATGCGCTTCACCGACAAGATGCCGCTGAACTACCTGTACTGCGGGCTGATCCGTCGTGCGCTGCCAAACGCCAGGATCGTGCATCTGACCCGTCATCCGCTCGCCCACTGCTACGCGATGTACAAGATCCTGTTCAAGGACGGCTATCCGTTTTCCTATGATCTGGGCGAAATCGGCCGCTACTACATCGCCTATCGCCGTCTGATGGATCATTGGGATAGAACGATGCCCGGGACGATCCACCCTATCAACTATGAAAGCCTGGTGAGCGATCAATTGGCGCAGACCCGCAAGTTGTTGGAATTTTGCGGACTGCCGTGGGAAGACGCGTGCGTGGATTATCATCGCAATCCGGTGGCGACGACCACCGCGAGCGCGGCACAGGTACGGCGCGAAATTTACGATACTTCAGTGGCTCAATGGCGTCACTATGAAGTTAAGCTCGGGGCATTGCGCGACCAACTCGCGGCAGCCGGTATCGATGGTGTCTAATGCATATCCTCCTATACCTGATTGCAGTCGCGCTGATCGTGGCCGGTCTGATCGGCGCGATAGTGCCCGCGCTCCCTGGCATACCATTGATTTTCGGGGGCATCTGGTTGATCGCCGGCGTCGATCATTACCAGCACCTCGGCCTGTGGTGGTTGCTCGGAATCGCGGCTGTCGGCGCGGTCGGACTGGTCTTGGACCTGCTCGCCGGGGCTTTGGGAGCGAAGCGGGTGGGAGCCAGCAGACAAGCGGTGTGGGGAGCGCTGGTGGGCACGGCGATCGGATTGTTTTTGGGGTTACCCGGCTTGCTGCTCGGGCCCTTCGTCGGCGCATTGCTCGGCGAACTTGCCTCCGGTAACAGCGTATTGCGCTCGACGCACGTCGGCGTGAGCACATGGTTCGGGTTGATTTTTGGCACCATCGTCAAGCTGGTCTCCTCCTTGATGATGCTGGCGCTGTTCGGCGCCGGCTGGTGGTGGAATCGAGGTCCATAAAAATTGCGAATCGCTGTCATGGGTGCCGGAGCGGTGGGATGCTATTACGGTGGCATGCTGTCCCGCGCCGGCCATCAAGTCATGTTGATAGGCCGCGCAGCGCACGTGGAGGCCATTCGCCGGCATGGCCTGCTGATGGATACGACGGCCTTTCGAGAATACGTGCCGGTCGGAGCGAGCACTGATGTCAGCGCCATGCAGGGTGCGTCGCTGGTTCTCTGCTGCATCAAGTCGAACGATACCGAAAATGCGGCTGCCCTGATGGCACCCCACCTGCGAGCCGATGTCGTCGTGCTCAGTCTGCAAAATGGGATCGACAACGCCGAGCGGCTTCAATCGCAGCTGCTGCACGCGGTGTATCCCGCCGTGGTCTATGTGGCCGCGGAAATGAACGGACCCGGGCAGCTCAAGCATCATGGCCGTGGCGAACTCGTGATCGGACCCTCGGCAATGGATAACGAGATGATCGAGGTCTTCGTCGACGCCGGTGTGCCGATGCGCATCTCGGACAACGTCATCGGTGAGCTTTGGGCGAAGCTCATTTTAAACTGCGCTTACAACGCCCTCTCAGCCATTACAAAGCTGCCTTACGGCCTTCTCTTCGAGGATCCGGGCGCGAAAGAGCTCATGCGATCGATCGTGCGTGAATGCCTGGCAGTGGCGCAGCGCGAGTCGATCACAGTGCCGGGCGATAGTTGGCAAAATGTGGAGCGCATCGCCGCAACCATGCCGGCCCAGTTTTCATCCACTGCACAGGACCTGAAGCGCGGACGGCGCGGCGAGATCGATCACCTGAATGGCTACGTCGTGCGCAAGAGCAAATCGCTGGCGATCGACACGCCCGTGAATCAAGCTCTGTATTCCATTGTCAAGTTGCTGGAGAGTGCGATTGCGCGGTGATGTACGTCGGTCCAATGCGAAAGGTCTGGGGAGATATGAA
>DATCDX010000275.1:0-4338 GCA_036510475.1 Steroidobacteraceae bacterium | reverse complement strand
ACCCAAATCTCTGCTTCAAATCAGCGACTTACGCTACATCCGCCAGCAAATCCCTGCCATGCGCTGAATAAGATGGGCTAGGGGCGGAAGGCCCATCCGTGCGAAAACGTACGTTAAGGAAGGCCTCCGAAGGCCATTTCGGCGGTTTAGGGACCTGAATCGAGTGGCTCTGGTGCGTTTACGGTATGAACCGCCTGTTTATTGCGTGCAATCATGGCGTGCAATTTATATTGGACGTAATCATATGGTTTGAATGGATGTATTGCACGCAATAAACAGGGGTGCTAACGCGGGGGGTGACTTTGCGTGCAATACCAGCAACCGAGGTGATCGCCAGCGAGCCGGGCTGGATGTCGCCGTTCCTCGCCAGCCTGGCGAAGGACGATCTCGCGCCTGCGACCTTGCGCGGCTACCGCTACGACCTGCGCCATTTCCTCGCGTGGCATCAGACCGTCCAGGACAGCGTCTTCGCCATCGAGGGTCTCGCCGAATACGAACTCATCGCCTACCGCCAGCACATGGTCGCCGCCGGCCGCCGCCCCGCGACCGTCAATCGTCGGCTGGATGCGTTGCGTCGGCTATGCCGATGGGCGCAAGGCACCGGCGTTCTCGCGGCCGACGCCGCGCGGGATGTCCGGCCGATGCGCATGGTGCGCAACCAACAGCCCGCCGGTCTGACCGATATCGAAGTCCATGCGTTGTTGCGCTCTGCTGGCGCCTCTTCGCATGGCCTCGCCGCCCGGAACTACGCCATCGTCCAACTCATGTTGCAGGCGGGATTGCGTGTCGGCGAAGTCGCGGCGTTACGAAAGGCCGACGTCACCATGAGCGATCGCTCCGGCAGCGTTCGTATCCGTCACGGCAAGGGCCTCAAGGCGCGCGAAATACCTTTGAATGCAACAGCGCGGCGCGCGCTCAGGCAATTTCTCGAAGAGCGTCCAACGCCAGGCAAGGACAAGGATGCGGCGCTGTTCGTCAGCAGCCGCAATACGGCAATGCCGGTGCGAACGATCCAGGCTGTCATTTCCAGCCTCGCTCGCCGTGCCCGCCTGAAACGAGTGGCGGTCTCGGCGCATACGTTGCGCCACACCTTCGCGCTCGGCTATCTGCGCGACAATCCCGGCAAGCTGGTCGAACTCGCCGGCCTGCTTGGCCATGATTCTCTCGACACGACGGCCATTTACACGCGACCATCGCGCGACGATCTCGCGGCCGGCCTGGAGCGCTCGCATCTCAATGTCGATGGATGACGCCTCAGCCGCGGCCACCCAGGCCCGTCGACGGACGGCACTGCCAGCCGATCCGAGCGAGGACGAGTTGGCGCGGAACTGGAGCCTGACGCCCATGGATCTGGCCGCGATCGCCGCGTGCCGCGGCGCTGATCAGCGTCGCCGCTTTGCCCTGCAGCTCTGCATGCTGCGCACGCACGGCCGCTTCCTTGACGACTACCGGCACGCTCCCATCAAGATCGTCAATCATCTCTCGCGTCAGCTCGGACTGCCGCCGGTGTTGTTCCTTGACCGTTCCGGTCGTGAGCCGACGGAACGGGTCCAGGCACAGCGGATTCGTCGTTATCTGGGCCTGAGCCGGTTTGATAAAGCAGCGGAAGCCAAATTGCGCGACTGGTTGCGCGCGGGTGCGCTGGAGGGGCGCACCACGCCCGAGTTGTTGACCCAGGTCGAAGAAAGATTGCGCGGGTGGCAGGTCATGTTGCCCGCTGCCGGCACGCTCGAACGCATTGTCGCCTCTGTCGTGGCCCACACCACGGCTGACCTCTTTGTAACGATCTCCCAACGCCTGCCTGAGCAACTGCGGGCTGACATTGATCTGCTTATCGAAGTGCCGGAAGGCGATGCGCGCTCAAGCCTTTTCCGGCTCAAAGAGTATCCAAAATCGGCCAATGCCGCTGTAATCAAGGGGGACATCGTTCGCCTGCGCCTCATCGAACAACTGCTCGACGCCGGTGTGGGCCTCGACAAGATCGATCCACAAATCATTCGTCAGCTTGGCCAACTCGGACGCCGCTACGATGCCGGCGATCTCCGCCGCTTCGCCAAGCCAAAGCGCGACGCGCTCGTGGCCTGCTATCTGGTCGAAACCCGCAAGACGCTGATCGATCAGATCGTCGAGATGAACGACCAGTTCCTCATCGGCATGAACCGGCGTTCGCGCAGTTCTGTCGAAGAACAACGCAAGAGTCTGCGCCGCCGCTCCCGCGACGGATTGCACCGCGTGCTCGGCGCCATCGATGAGTTGGTTGCGGCCGATGGTGCGCAAACACTCGACGCCTTCCGCGATGCACTGGGTACGCCAGCCCTGGTGGATGCCGCCATCGCATGCCGGGCGTATGAGCGGCTGGAAGAGCGCGGTCACCTCGATGCCATGCTCGCGCGCTACGGCACGTTGCGACAATACCTGCCCGCCTTCTGTACCCTGCCATTCCAGGCCGCCGCCGGTAGCGAGACTTTGCTCAGGGCCATCGAGATCCAGCGCGCCCTGGATGCCGGCACTCGTGGCGCGCTGACGACCGATGATCCGCACGACTTCGTGCAAGCCGACTGGCGGTCCCATTTGGTCATAGGCGGGAAGCTCGACCGCGGCATCTGGGAAATCTCCCTCGCTTTCGCTGCACGCGACGCCTTGCGTGCTGGCGGGCTGTTCCTGCCCGAGAGCCGCGACCACGTCTCGTTTTGGAACCTGGTCTATGACGATCTGAGCTGGCAACAGGCTCGCGAACAAGCCTACCAGCGCCTCGACCTGCCGATCGATGGACAGATCTTCATCGCCAAAATCACGGCCGAATTCGACCGGGCGGCGCGTGCCGCCGAACGCGGCCTGCCCGGCAACCGCTTCGCCTCCATCGTCAACGGCCGGCTCAAACTCAAGAAGCGTGATGCCCTGGCTATCTCGCGTGCGGTGCGCGAATTGCGCGCCACGATTGGCGCGAGCCTGCCGCGCGTTCGCATTGAAGACCTTCTCCAGGATGTCGACGAGTGGTGCTGCTTCACCAGCGCCTTCCAACCGCTCGGCGGCTATCAGCCACGTGGCGCCGATCTGCATCGGTCGCTGCTCGCCACGGTGATCGCGCACGGCACCAATCTCGGCCTGGCCGCCATGAGTCAGAGCGTCGACACCCTCACGGCAGAGGCCCTACAGGACACCAGCCGCTGGTTCCTGCGCGACGCCACGATCAAGGCCTCCAACACCATCCTGGTCAACCACCATCACGGCCTGGAGCTGAGCAGCATATGGGGCGACGGAAGCCGCTCCTCCTCCGACGGCCAGCGCTTCGCGGTCGAGCGGCGCAGTCTGCTCGGCAGCGTCTATCCGCGCTATTTCGGCTATTACGATCAGGCGCTGCAGCTCTATACGCACACATCCGACCAGAACAGCGTCTACGCCACCCAGGCAATCTCGTGCGCGCCGCGGGAAGCTGGCTACGTCCTTGGCGGCATTCTCGACAACGACAGCGCACTGACGATCACCGAACACACCTCCGACACGAATGGCTTCACCGAGCATCTGTTCGGCCTTTGCGCGCTACTCGGCATTACCTTCATGCCCAGGCTGAAGGATTTGCCAGACCAGGTACTCAGTCGCATCAATCGGGACGCTGATTATGGCGTGCTGCAACCGCTGCTCCGTGGCCGCGTCAACACCGATCTCATCCTTGAGCAATGGGATCAGCTGGTGCGCCTGGCAGCCTCGCTGAAGGACCGGCTGACCCCAGCCCATGTCGTCATGCAACGCCTGGTCAATGCCAACGCATCGGACCGCCTCGCCGGCGCCCTGAGCCAGCTTGGGCGCCTGATGAAGACGTTGCACATCCTGAGATATATTCAGGAAGAGCCGCTGCGTGACGCCATCCAATTGCAGCTCAATCGCGGCGAGTTCCGTCACATCCTCGCCAAATCCCTGTTCTTCGCCAACTGGGGCAGCTTCCGCTCCGGCGACTACGAGGAGGTGATGAACAAAGCCAGTTGCCTCAGCCTGCTCTCCAATGCCGTGCTGGTCTGGAACACCGTCCATATCGCCCGCATCGTCGATCAGCTTCGTGCCGCCGGACACGAAGTAAAGGACGAGGATTTGGCTCGCGTCTCGCCGTTGGCGCATGCCCACGTCATCCCCAACGGCAGCTACTTCCAATCTCCCGCCGGCGTGCCGACGCCGCCCCCGAACCCGTCATGGCCTGAACACGAGGAACTCTGCATGCCGAAAACCGACCAGGTGAACTGGCAGCCCATCAGCCAAATGCCGCTGGTCGCCAACATGATCACAGCCTCGCTGAATGACACGCGTGAGCACCTCGGCACTCTGGCAAAGGCAAAAGACCGGCCG
>DATCDX010000274.1:0-4987 GCA_036510475.1 Steroidobacteraceae bacterium | reverse complement strand
GCCACCTCCGCCCGGCGTGAGGATCACCATGACATCTCCGGGTTGCATCTCGGCTTGCCCAATGTGTTCGAGGCGCTCGAGGCGGCCATCCACCCTTTCCACCCAGTTCTCGCCCAGTGCGCCGGCCTCGCCGCCAGCCATGCCGAATGCGCCGTGGCGGCGGCCGTTACTCAAAATAGAAGCCGTCATCGGCTCCAAAAAACGTATCCGACGAATGCCGCCCTCGCCGCCGCGCCGGCGTCCCGCTCCACCGGAACCCGCTCGAATCTCAAAGGACTCCAGGCGCACCGGGAACCTGAACTCCAGAACTTCAGGGTCGGTCAACCGCGAATTGGTCATATGGGTTTGGACCACGCTGGCGCCGTCGAATTCAGGACCGGCGCCGGAACCGCCGGCAATGGTCTCGTAGTATTGATACTGCGCATTGCCGAAGGTGAAGTTATTCATGGTGCATTGGCTGGCGGCCATGACGCCCAGAGCGCCGTACAAGGCATTGGTGACACAAGTCGAGGTCTCGACATTGCCGGCGACCACCGCGGCCGGAGGCCGGGGGTTCAGCATACAGCCCTCAGGCAAGATCAGCTGCAACGGTTTCAGACAACCGGCGTTCAACGGAATGTCGTCGTCTACCAAGGTGCGGAACACATACAGCACGGCCGCCATGGTGATCGCCCGTGGTGCATTGAAATTATTGGTCAGCTGGGCGCTGCTGCCGGTGAAGTCGATACAGGCGCTGCGTCGCCGCGCATTGACCCGGACCGCTACGCGAATCTGCGCGCCGTTATCAAGCGGCAGCAGGAACTCCCCATCCTTAAGCGCGGTGATGACGCGGCGCACCGACTCCTCGGCATTGTCCTGCACATGCTGCATATAGGCCGCCACAGTGGCGAGGCCGTGCTGCGCCACCGTGGCCTTGAGTTCCTCGACACCTTTCTGATTCGCCGCGATTTGCGCGCGCAGGTCGGCCAAGTTCTGGCCGGGATTGCGCGACGGGTACGCGCCGCTCCCCAGCAGGTCGCGCATGGCCGCCTCGCGCAGTGTGCCGCCGTCCACCAGCTTGAAATTATCGATCAACACTCCCTCTTCCGCGATACTCCTCGAGAACGGCGGCATGGAACCCGGCGTGGTGCCGCCGATGTCGGCGTGATGCCCGCGCGATGCCACGTAGAAATTCGCCGCCGCATCCTCGTTCAGATACACCGGGGTTACCACCGTGATATCCGGCAGATGCGTGCCGCCGTGATACGGGTCGTTCAGCACATAGACATCGCCGTGGCGCATCGCGGGATTGCGCGCGATGACCGTGCGGATCGACTCGCTCATGGAGCCCAAGTGCACCGGCATGTGCGGCGCATTGGCGATCAGCAACCCTTGCGCATCGAACAGCGCACAGCTGAAATCCAGGCGCTCTTTGATGTTGACCGAATAAGCCGTGTTCTGCAGTCGCAATCCCATCTGCTCGGCAATGTTCATGAACACGTTGTTGAACAGCTCCAACTTCACCGGGTCGACTTCGGTACCCACCGCGTGGCGCGTCATTCGCGGACGGATGCGCTGCAACTCGGCGCAACCTAAGGCCGTGACCGACGCGCGCCAACCGGGCTCGACCACCGTGGTCGCGTTGCGCCCGGCGAGAATGGCCGGGCCATCGATACCAGCGCCGGCACGCAGCGTCTCGCTGCGGAACAAGCCCGCACTGCGCCAGCCGGCCGGCTCTTCATCGGCAAGGCAGTACACGTTCACGTCCGCATCCGCGACCGGCGCGTATGGCGTGACCGGCTCGCTCGCCGCCGCGACCGGCGGCTGCGGGCCGGCGGCAATGCATTCCACCGACACGGCCTCGATCATCAGCGCTTGATCAGGCATCAGAAAGGCGAAGCGGCGGCGGTAGCCATCCTCGAACTCCCGGCGGATCGCCACCAAATCACTTGCGTCCGCTCCCGCGCTGGGCGCCCTCTGCGCGGGAAGCTCGCACGTCAATGCCGTATCGGTACCTTGGTAGCGAATATGCACCCGCACCACGCTGCGCACGAAATCCGCAGCCACCCCCTGCGCTATAAGTTCCGCGCAGGCGTGGGTTCGCAGTGGCGCGGCCAGCGCCCGCGCCTGCTGCAATCCCGATTCGCTTAGCTCGAACTCCGCCGCCGTCTCGCGCATGGCGATCTGATCGGCAAGGCCCATACCATAGGCACTCAACACCCCCGCCAGAGGATGGATGAACACGCGGGTCATGCCCAGTGCGTCAGCCACCAAACAGGCGTGCTGGCCACCGGCCCCGCCGAAGCATTGCAGGGTGTAACCGCTGACATCGTAACCGCGCATCACAGAGATCCGCTTCACGGCGTTGGCCATGCTGCCCACGGCGATCATGAGTGCGCCGCCCGCGACTTCTTCAGCACTGACGGCGCGACCCGCCGCCGTCATCCGCTGCGCCAACTCGGCGAAGCGGCGCGCGACGATGTCGCCATCCAGCATTTCATCCGCGCTCGGTCCAAACACCCGCGGAAAATATTCCGGCTGAATACGGCCCAGCATCACGTTGGCATCCGTAATGGTCAGCGGACCATCGCGCCTATAACTCGCAGGCCCGGGATCGGCGCCGGCGGACTGTGGCCCGACGCGCAGACGCGCCCCGTCGAAACGAATGATGGAGCCGCCGCCGGCCGCGATGCTATGAATGCTCATCATGGGCGCGCGCACCCGCACCCCTGCGACTTGTGCATCGAAGGTCCGCTCGTACTCGCCCGCGAAGTGACTCACATCAGTGGACGTGCCGCCCATGTCGAAGCCGATCAGCTTGCGGTGCCCGGCCGCCATGGCGGTGCGTACCATGCCGACGATACCGCCCGCCGGCCCGGAGAGAATGGCATCCTTGCCGCGGAAATGACGCGCCTGGGTCAACCCGCCCGAACTTTGCATGAAGAACAGCGGCACGCCGGGCATGAGGTCGGCCACCTGGTCGCAGTAACGCCGCAGAATCGGCGAGAGATAGGCATCGACCACCGTGGTATCGCCGCGCGGCACCAGCTTCATGAGCGGGCTCACGCGATGCGAGACCGAAATTTGCGTGAAGCCGCTTCGGCGCGCAATCGCCTCCGCGGCAAGCTCGTGCCGAGGGTAACGATAACCATGCAGGAACACGATGGCGCAGGCCCGCAAACCATCCGCGAAGGCGCTCTGCAGATCGCCGGTGAGCGCCGCCTCATTCAATGGCTCGACCATCTCGCCGTGCGCGCCCACGCGCTCCGTGGCTTCGACCACTCGCTCGTACAGCAATTCCGGCAAAACGATGTGGCGGTCGAACAGCCGTGGCCTCGCCTGGGTCGCGATGCGCAGCGCGTCGCGGAAACCACGGGTAATGACCAGTAAGGTGCGTTCACCCTTGCGCTCCAGCAGCGCATTGGTTGCAACCGTAGTGCCCATTTTCACGCAAGCTACCCGCGCCGGTGTGATCGGCTCCGCCGCTGCCAGACCCAGCAACCGGCGGATACCCTCCACCGCCGCGTCGCGGTACTGCGCGGAATTCTCCGACAGTAATTTACGCGTGTGCAGACTGCCGTCGGGTGCGAGTCCGACCACATCGGTGAAGGTACCGCCGCGGTCGATCCAAAACTGCCATCGGCCGTCCGAGTGATCGCTCTGCATGCTGTCTGGACCCATGCTTAAACGGCCGCCTCGGCCGCAAGGTTCAGCTCCTTGCCCCGCGTTTCCGGCAGCGCCCATGCCGCGATGACCACCAACGCATAGGACGCCACCGTCAATACACCGATCGACTCACCGAGTGGAACTCGCGCGCTCATCACGCCGATCAACGCGGGGCAGGCGGCACCAATGGCGCGCCCGCCGCTGTAGCAGAATCCCTCACCGGAACCGCGCACCGCGCCCGGATATAATTCGGCCAAGAACGCGCCCATGCCGGAGAAAATGCCCAGCACGAAGAATCCCAACGGAAAACCGATCAGCAGCATCCCGCCACTGACCGGCATGTGGGTGTATATCAATATCAGCGACGCGCCGCAGCCGGCGAATACCATGAAACTGCGCCGGCGTCCCGCCACATCCGACAGCCACGCGCTCGCGAGGTAACCCGCCAACGAGCCCGTGATGAGCATCATCAAATACCCCGTGCTGCCCGTCACCGACAGATGCCGCTCGGTCGCCAGAAACGTCGGCAGCCAGGTCGTGACCGAGTAGTACGCCCCCATCATTCCCGCGGACAGCAACGTCGCCAACACCGTGGTGCGCAGCAACGGCCCACGCAGGATATCCAAGAAGTGCGCCTCGCCGCGAGTTGCCGCGCCACGCGTCTCGCGTGTCCGCATGTCCAGGTACATGGGCGACTCGACTACGTAACGGCGAATGTAGGCAATCAGCAGCGCCGGTGATACACCCAGCCAAAATAGCACCCGCCAACCCAGCTCCGGCGGCAGCAGCACGCTGACTGCCCAGTACGCCACGGCCGCCGCCGCCCAACCCACCGACCAGCTGCTTTGCACGAGGCCCGAGGCCTTGCCGCGATGGCGCGCTTCGATGGTCTCCGCGATCAGCACCGAGCCGACGGCCCACTCGCCGCCAAAACCGAAGCCCTGCATGGCGCGCGTAAACAGCAGCTGGCCTAAGGACTGCGTGAACCCGCTCAAGAACGTAAACACGGCGAACCACAGCACCGTGAGCTGCAAAATCCGCACGCGGCCGAATCGATCGGCCAGCACACCCGCAGCCCAACCGCCGATCGCCGACGTGATCAACGAGGCGCTCGCGATGTAACCAGCCTCGGCCCTGCTCATGCCCCACAGGTTAAGCAACGTGGGGATGATGAAGGTATAGACCATGAAATCGAAGCCGTCCAAACCATAGCCCGCATACGCCGCCAGCAGCGAGCGGCGTTCATCCACGGTTGTCGTTCGCAGCCACATGCGCTTCGCTCTCCCGCGAACCGGTCGCGCTAACCGCGAGTACGAATCCGCAAACTGTCCCAGCTGCCGTC
>DATCDX010000273.1:0-3871 GCA_036510475.1 Steroidobacteraceae bacterium | reverse complement strand
CCGAGCACACCGCAGGGCTGCCTGCGGATTCCTACTATGACCCTCGCCAGTATGAACGCGAGCTGCAGCGCATCTGGTACCGGAATTGGGTATACGTCGGCCGTTCCAGCGACGTGGCGCATGCGCGAACGTTCCGTACCTTCGATCTGGGTGACCAGAAAGTCGTCTTGGTGCGCGACGATGAGGGAGTTCTGCAAGGTTTTCACAACACCTGCCGTCATCGCGGCGCTGCCCTATGCCGCGAATCCGCGGGGCAACTGCGAACCGGGGCCATCGTCTGCCCGTACCACGCCTGGGTTTATAACTTGCAAGGCGAATTGTTGCGGACCTCATCGAAAAGTCATGCCAGCGGTTTCGACGTCGCGGACTTTCCCCTCTATAAGATTCAAGTCAGTGAATGGAACGGATTCATATTCGTCGCGCTGACCGATCATCCTCCGCCGTTCGAGAAGATTTTCGATTTGCCTCTGAACCGTCTCGACGCATGGCCGCTCGCGGATTTGGTCGTCGGCCATGTGCTGCTCAAGACCATGAACAGCAATTGGAAAATATTCTGGGAGAATTACAACGAGTGTCTGCACTGCCCGAGCGTGCATCCGCAGTTGTCGCAGCTGGTGCCGATCTATGGGCGCGGCTTGTTGGAGGAGCGGGACGATCCGCAATGGAGCGCGCATGCCGGCGACGCCGATCCGAAGTTCAAGGGCGGCCTGCGCAGCGGCGCCGCGACCTGGTCGCTCGACGGGAAAACCACCGGTAACCCATTCCCCGGCTTGTCCGAGGAGGATCGGAAAGTGGGTCACGTCTATATGACCAGCTTGCCGTCGATATTCCTGGTCGGTCACGTCGACTACGTTCGCGTGGTGCGCCTGCGGCCGTTGGGGCCGGAACAGACCGAACTGCGGGTGGAGTATTTGTTTTCACCGCAGACACTGGCGAATCCGCAATTCGACTTGCACAACGTGGTGGATTTCACCAATCGCGTCATGACCGAGGACGCGCAGGTCTGTGAACTCAACCAACAGGGGCTGCGAGCGGCGCCTCATGTCCGCGGCGTCGTAATGCCCGAGGAATACGTCATACGCCAGTTTCATGAATGGATCCGCACTGAGCTCGCGCGCGTCTAATAGGAAGGATCAATGTCGCTACTGAACGTCATCATTCTTGCGATCGTACAGGGGCTCGCGGAGCTCCTGCCCGTGTCGAGCTCGGCGCACGTGGTCGTTGCCGAGAAGTTACTCGGCATGGACCCGTCCTCGCCGCCCATGACACTGCTATTGGTGATGTTGCACACGGGCACCATGTTCGCGGTCATCGTGTATTTTTGGCGGCAATGGCGCAGCACCTACTTTCAGAGCGTCAGTGCGTTCAAGACGTTTGCGGCGAGGGTGATCCTCGCCACCGCGCTCACGGGAATCGTCGGCGGAATCATCATCAAGATCATCGAGAAGACCGCCTTTCGCGGCGTGGCGCACGCGCAGATCGAGGATCTGTTCAGTCATCTCGAATTCATCGCCCCCGCGTTGGCCGCGGCCGGGCTCTTGATTCTGGTTGCGGGCATCCTCGAGAAACGATCGACAGCGCGAACCGTTTCGGATCCCCATGACCTGACGATGAAACGAGCCGGCTGGATCGGCGTCGTACAAGGACTGTGCCTGCCGTTCCGGGGTTTCTCGCGATCCGGCGCGACGATTTCCACCGGCATGCTGCTAGGGGTCGCCAAGTCGCGGGCGGAAGCCTTCAGCTT
Source organism: Steroidobacteraceae bacterium (assembly GCA_036510475.1). GTDB lineage: Bacteria > Pseudomonadota > Gammaproteobacteria > Steroidobacterales > Steroidobacteraceae > Bog-1198. The sequence continues at coordinate 2,127 of DATCDX010000273.1, read as the reverse complement.
CGCATTGGCAGTCGTTCTCACGCCGCCGGTCGTGATCCGCGAAGTGATGCGTCTGCTGCGATCAGATCCTATCGGCGGCGCCTCCTTGAGCTCGGTCGTATGGCTGTCGGTGCTCGGCGCCGTGGTAGCATTCATCGCAGGACTGGTTGCTTTGAAATGGCTGAGCCGCTGGCTCGAGAGCGGACGCTGGTATCTGTTCGGCATTTACTGTCTGGTGGCCGCGGTCGCCGTCGCGGCACTGTACCGCATGGGGTATTGAGGCGCGGCCGCGCCGCCCGCCAGAGGGCACAAATTGCCGATTTGAGACCTGCAGCATGCTTTACCGGCCCCTGGAAATGTACAGTTCCGCCCCCATAAAACACCGCAGCCGTGCTTTATGGCACGGACGGATGATCGGTAATTTCAGGAGATTGGAACATGATTGCGACGGTAGCCCGGTGGGGCCACAACATAATGTGGCTGTTGATGATGGTCGTGGCGACGGAGTTGTTCGTTTTAGCCATTAAATAGCCGACACGGATCACGCGGGGCAGCGCGTGCGTCCCTTAAACTCATGGCGATGCGGCTGCGGAAGCGATTTCGGTGTCTTCCGTTTTGATGTGTTTGGATTTCCACAGCACGATGCTGTAGTAGCACACGTAGTAGCCGATCAGCACGAAAAAGACACTCAACGTCAACGGGCTTCGAACGATCGATGCCGGCGCGAGCGCTTGCGCCGGATCCATGGTGTTGGCGGCATGCGCGGCGTTGCCGTTCGAATACATCTGGACGATGCGGTACACCAGTCGACCGAGAAACAGCAGCGACACAGCGACGCCCGTGTAGGTGTGCGGGACATAGTACAGGCGATCGCCGAGCTGCAAAAAGCGCGTGCGTTTTGCACCCCAAACACCGAGGGCTATTCCCAGCAACCCGCCTGCCAGGATCGCGCTCAGGTAGCCGGCCGAGCGTAGTGCCTCCGGCAGCAGCAAACAGCCGATAATCGCGAGCAGCACGATCCTTATCGTCATGCGTCTCGGCCGCAATGGCTGGCGGCCGAAGTTGCGGCGAAACCGCCGATAGACGGCGAACATCACCAATGCGGCGAGCAGAAATGGCCCGATTGTGGAAAAGTCCGGCTGCATTTCATCGATACTACTACACCCATGAGCCATGGAAACTTAAGGGTGGCGGCACGAGGTGAATTGACGCGCGGAGTGGGTGCGTGGGCGGCGATTTCCGTCAACGTCGCCAATATGATCGGCACCGGCGTGTTCCTTAAGACTCGCGTCATGACCTGCAACGTGGGCAGCGCCAAGACGGTGCTGTTGGTCTGGATCGCGGCGGGCTTGCTGTCGCTCGCCGGCACATTCTCCTACTCGGAAATCGCCGCCATGATGCCGGAAGTGGGAGGCGACTACGTCTACCTGCGCCGTGCCTACGGAAGAATGGTGGGATTTCTCTACGGCTGGATGTCCTTCGCCGTCGCCCGATCCGGCTCGCAGGCGGCGCTTGCGGTGGGACTCGCCATCTTTATGAATGTGGCCTTGGGAGGTGCATTGGAGCGTTGGCACATCGAGGCCGCCGTGCTCGGCTACCACCCAGGCGTGAGTGGGCTGAGTCTCGTGGCTCTTGCGGCCATCTGGACTGTGGCGCTCATCAATTGCGCCTCGGTGGTCGCCGGCGGCCGCACCGCGCTCGCAGTCACCATCGCCAAAGTGGCGCTGGTTCTAGCGGTGGGAATCGGCGACTTTGCGTTTGCGCCCGGCGACTGGACGCACTTGTCGGGTTCAGGAATTGCGGGCACTTGCGAAAACGTCGCCGCCAGCGCTCGCGGCGGCATTACGGGTTTCGGCGCGGCGATGCTCGGCGCCTTGTGGGCATATGACGGCTGGAACAACGTCGCGCCTCTCGCAGGCGAAATCCGCAATCCGCAGCGCGATCTGCCGCGCGCCTTCATCGGCGGCATGCTGGTGGTGGCCGCGCTGTATCTATTCGTCAACGTGGCCTATTTCTACGCACTGACGCCGCTCGACGTTGCCAGCGTGCCGGCGACTTCGTCTGTGGCCACCGAAGTGCTGAAACGCTTCCTTGGGCCATTGGCGGTGTCGATGATGGCGGTCGCGCTCATGATTTCGTCGTTCGGTG
>DATCDX010000272.1:0-3975 GCA_036510475.1 Steroidobacteraceae bacterium | reverse complement strand
GAGCAGCGCATCGATGACTACAACGACAATCTCACCGGCTCGATCAAACTCGGCTTCGATGTCACCGATCATTTCGACTTAGGCTTGGTGGCGCGCTACACCGACACGCACCTGCGCTTGACCGGCGAGAATTATAATAATTTTCCCATGGACTATCCGGATTCGGTGCAAAGCGAAAACGATACCCGCCAGTACTATGCACGGGCCACGGGCCACTTGACGTCGTTCGGCGGCGGCTTGGAGCAAACCCTCGGCCTCGCCTACAGCAACATCAAGTCCTTCGAGACGAGCCCTGAGAACCCTGAGAGCGATTTCTTCGGACAGCGCGTGAAAATCGATTGGCAGGGGAATGTCCGGCTCGCTGCCGATGAGAAACTGGTGCTGGGCGCCGAACACCAACGGGATGAAATGACCGTGCCGCTGTCCGCCGCCACGACCATCGATTCCGGCTACGCCGAACTGCAGTCGGCGTTCGGCGACTCGCTATTCAACACCTTGAGTGTGCGCTACGACGACAACGATCGCTTCGGCGGCAAGGTGACTTACCGGGTGGCGCCGGCCTACGTCATCCAGGACACCGGAACGAAGTTGAAGGCCAGTGTCGGCACCGGCTTCAAGGCGCCGACTTTGAGCCAGATGTTCCAGAATTTTCCGGCGTTCTTTTTCTTCGCCAACCCGAATCTGAAGCCGGAAACCAGCCTTGGGTACGATCTGGGCTTCGAGCAGCCGTTATTGAACGGTGCGGTGCGCTTCGGCGCCACTTACTTTCGCAACGACATCAAGAATTTGATCGCCGACAACGCGGATTTCAGCTCGCTGGTCAACGTGGGCCGCGCGGTGACGGATGGCGTGGAGAGCTTCGTCTCCTATCAGCCGATGCAGGCTTTGACTTTCAACCTGGACTACACGTTCACCGAGGCCAATGATGACATCCTGCACCAGGAATTGCTGCGCCGGCCGAAACACAAGGCGAGTCTCAACACGGAGTGGCATGCAACCCAGCGCTTATCGCTCAATGCCACGTTGCTGTCGGTGGGCTCTTGGGTCGATGGGAATCGAGATTTCTCGATTCAACGATTGAACGCTCCGGGATATACGACGGTGGACCTTGCCGCAAGCTACGATCTCACCGAGCACCTCACGGTGTACGGACGTTTGAACAACTTATTCGATAGACACTATGAGAACCCGGTCGGGTTCCTGCAGCCTTCCTTGGGCGCTTTCGCCGGCATCAAGACGAGGTTTTGAGCCGGCTAGCGGACTTGAACCAGCGGCTCAGAGGTAATGCGGCCGTCAAAATCGGTCCAGGCATGGTGCGCGAAATCGTACAGCTTGCAGCGCCTGACCGTGTTCCAGTAGTAACGCCAGGAGAAGGCCTCGGAATTCAGCCGCTCGTCGAGCGTGGCGGTGAGCCGTGCCTGGGCCTCTTTGAGGCGGTAGAGGGGAATTCCCATGTTCACGTGATGGGCGCCATGTTCGAGAATGTAGTGGATCAGGCCGTCGAGCGGCCGCATGAGCTTGATATGCACCGTGGTCGTGGCATAACCGGCGTTCGCACTCCATTCGTCGCGCCGCTCGTACCAGGCGACGCGTGGGTGGGTGTGCTGCACATAGATGACGAAGCCCATCAGGCAATTCCAGAAAAAGAACGGCACCACGAAGCCGAATATCAGCAGCGACCAGATCGACTTGCCGCTGTAGACACCCCACAGGATCAAGCCGCCCACCCACAGGGTGCCGAAGGCGGCCACCAGCAGGCTGTCCCAGGTATAGCTGATACGTCGCGTGGCCACATGCTTGCGTCCCGGGAAGAACAGCTTCTTCCACCACATCTCGATCATGTAGTACACGCCCTGGCCGACACCGCTGCGGTAAACATGTTCCAACAGGCGCCGAATCCAGGGCAGGTTCGCAAACTCCTTGGGCGAGTAGGGGGTCCAAACGTAGTCGCGGCCCTTGAGGTTGGTAAAGCCGTGGTGCGCGAGGTTATGACCGATTTCCCACAGACTGAACGGGGTCAGCGACGGCAGGAAGGCGATTCGGCCGATCCATTTGTTGAGCGTTTTGTTGGGCGTGTAAGAGCCATGACAGGCGTCGTGGCCGATCACGAACAGCCGCGCAATCCATAACGCCGCCACCAGCGATGCAAAGACCTTGACCCACCAGGGATCGACGAACAGCAGACTGGCGATCGCCACGCCGAGAACCAGCCAATCCAGCAGGAACCAAATGATGGGTGTGGCAAAGCCGCGTTCGACCGTGAACGGCTGCAGCAATTTTTGAAATTTGAAGCGCGACTTGTCCGGTCCCGCTGCGGCATCGGATTCAGGTGTGGAAGGTGTTTGCATTCAAAACTCCGGCCGGCACTTGATGAAGGGTCAACCCAATATTATACGCCTCTCGCAGCGGCGAATGTCAGGCGGTTTCCGCATCAGGCCAGAGGAGCACTCCTAAGTGCTCACAGGCCTCTATCAGGGCAGTAGCCGCCTCTCGGGTGCTGGCATCCAGCCGTCTATCATGGGTGAGAAGCCAGGTAAGCCTCGCCCGGCGTGAGCGAGCCGACGGTTCACTGTCGAACAGCGCGGGGAACAGTCCCAGTGCATCCACGAATTCGCGCAGCGGCGGGCTGGACGCCGCGTTGGGCGATGGCGTCAACAGCAGCTTCAGCCAGGTCACGCAGCGTTTGGCGAGGCCGGCGCGCGTAATCCCAAGGCTGGTGCGGCGGCGCGATTCGCCGTCGGCCAGAGAGTCCGCGAGATTGCGGTAGCGTTCCACCGCCGCCTCATCCGCCGGCAACGCGGGGCTGGCGTCGGACAACACTGAGCGCAGTACGTCGGCGAGCAACAGTGACAGCGACTCGGCCAAAAACCGTTGACACTGTTCGGTGTCCGGGCGTGCCAATTGTTCCCAAGACAGAGGACCACCAATGCGTCTGGCGTTCGGCGACTTTGACATGGCTCCCAGTGTAGCGGCTCCGCTGCCCATCGCAACTATGTCAAAATGGGACGCTGATCACTGAACTTTCAAATATACCATGACGGAGCGGCTCTCGATGGCGCTGCATGCGGCGAGCGTGCGGCGCGGCGGCAAATGGGTGTTGCGCGATGTCTCCTGGCAGTTGCGGCCCGGGGAGCGTTGGGCATTACTGGGCGAGAACGGCGCCGGCAAGACACAGCTGCTTAAGTTGCTGAGCGGCGATATCTGGCCGACGCCGACCGGCGCCGTACGCCCGCGCCGCGGGCAGCCGAGCCGTGAACGGCCGCCCCGCGTCGGGCGCAGTTATCGCTTGGGCCGGCTGCCGGTCGATCTGATCGAGGCGAAACATCGCGTCGCCTACATCGGCGCCGAGCGCCAGGATAAATACGAGCGTTACGGCTGGAATCCGCGTGTGCGCGATCTGGTGGCGACCGGCATGCACCGCACGGATTTACTGCTCCAGCCGGTCACACCGGAACAGCGTCGACGGGTCACCGCAGCCATGCGCGCCTGTGGTCTATACCGTCTTGCGGGGCGCGAGTTTCTGTCCCTGTCGTATGGACAGAAGCGCCTTGCCCTGTTGGCTCGCGCGTTGGTGCAGGATCCGGACTGGCTGCTGTTGGACGAGTTCTACAACGGACTCGACGCCGCCTATCGGCGGCGCATCGACGCTGTGCTCGATGCCGCCGGACGCCGCGGCCAGTCGTGGATCGCAACGGCGCATCGCGCCATCGACGTGCCGCGCGGAACGGAGCGCCTCATCGAGCTTGCCGGCGGACGGGTGCAGGCGGTCAAGCGCTTGCAGCGTGCCGACCTCACGCGCTTGACCCTGCGCGCGGGCGAGAATTTGCGCGCTACCTCGCCGCCGTCGCGCACCCGGCCGCGCGTGGCCGCGACGGTGCCCTCGGCGGCGGGTGCCTTGGGTACGGCGGGCAGTGGCGGGGCGGTGCTGCTGCGGCTGAACGATGTTGATTTGTTCGTGGAGTATCGGGCGGTGTT
>DATCDX010000271.1:0-3246 GCA_036510475.1 Steroidobacteraceae bacterium | reverse complement strand
GGCGTTATTTGCAAGCGTCGCGTGATGGATGAGCCGCGTCAGATTCGAGCCGTGCCCAGAGAGCGCTTGCAACACCTTGTCGTGCATGCCGCGCGCACGCTCCGGCGGGATGGCGCTTTGCACCGCAAGACGCGCCAACTCATGACGGAAGCCGACCGAGTCCGTTTGCGCCACCAGCAAGCCACGCGCGCCGGCCTCGTCCACCGCGCACTTGTGTTCGCCGACGAGGGATTCGATGAGCCACGACTTGAGGATCTGAGTCAAAACAAGGACCAAGCATATTTTTCCGATGGTTTATCAAGTGAGCTGATCGATCTGCTCGCCAAGGTTCCCGGCCGGCGCGTACCGGCGCGAATGTCTTCGTTTTATTTCAAGGGCGGGCACGCGACTTTGCAGGAGATCGCGCACGCCTTGAACGTGACACACGTACTCGAGGGCACGGTGCGCAGTTCGGGACGGACGCTGCGCATCACCGCCGACCTCGTCAGTGTCGATACGGACACGCCGGTCTGGTCGGAAACCTACGATCGCAAACTCGACGATGTGTTCAAGATCCAGGCGCTGGAGCCAAACCTAGCGCAGGCCCATTACGCCATGGCCAGTTTGCTTTACCAGATGGATTTCGATCCGGCCGCGGCCGCCGTAGAACTGCAGCGTGCAACCCAGCTTCAGCCAAATTTTGCGGTCGCCTATTGGCTCACCGGCTATATCGATAATATTCAATGCCGTTATGACGACGCAATGCGCTCACTGGATCGTGCCCGCGCGCTGAATCCCTTGTATACGGATATCCGTATACAAATGGGTAATGTGAACTACCGCTGCGGCCCGCAAGGATACCCAGAAGACCTTCGAATGGTTGAATCGAGCCTACGCCCAACGCGATGCCGGCATGCTGTGGATCAAGGGAGAACCTTTTCTGCGGCCATTTCACTCGGATCCGCGTTTCAAAGTTCTGCTCGGGAAAATGCATTTGACATGAGTAAAAGGCAGAGCGTCGGCCGTGCAGCCCCCAATTGTTTTGACGACCTAGTGAGAGTTTTCCGGCAGAAGGGAGAGGCCGAGCTTTTTGGCGGATTTACGCACTCGTTCGTCAAGGCTCAAGATCTTAAGCGTCGTGACGGTGGCGCGGGCAGTTAACGCTGAGGCGAGATGCAGCGCGTCGAGGGTACGAATCGGTTCTTCGGGAAACGGTTGTTTGGCGCGATCGATGATCTCGGACGCAATGTGCAAAACATGCCAGCTCGCGGCCGCATTCGCCAGGTGAGCGCGCCGGTCCGCGGCCTCGGCCTCATTCAGTTCGCCAAGAACCACCGCCCGGATGAGTACGCGGCTGCATTCGATCAATGTCAGGTCTGACGTAAAGATGACCTCCGCGCCGGCAAGAAGGCGACGTACCTCATCAGCCGACGATTCGTCCAGAAGCCAAGCCAAGACGGCGCTGGATTCCACATAGAGATTCACCGGGATCCGCGCTCTTCGTCGAGAAGCTGCGCCGCGGTTCGACGGCCTCGGCGCAGCCGTGGCAACGACTCATAACCCTCGCCGTCGCGCGGTGCGCCAAGGGTGACAAGACCACGCTTGGCGAGGAGGTGCAAGCCGGCCGGAAGGGAAGTGTCGGTGGCGCCGCGGATCGGTGGCGAGAACTCCGCAACGACTTCGCCGCGGTCAGTCACGAGCACGCTTTCGCCGAGGCGCACCCGGCGTAGATACTCGCTCAGGTGGTTCTTCAGCTCACGTATGCCTACGGTTTTCATGACAGTAATGTAGCTACTTGAGGCTACATTGTCAAAAAGACGAGGTTGCCGGATGGCAGCACGTCGTAGGCTGTAACAGCGTCGCTTCAGCGATATTGGCAGGCCTCCGAAAAAAGTACATAATCGGCGGTAAGAACCCCGGCATGCCCGGGGTTCGCTTTTTTGACCAAGGCTAGGTGGCAGAGTGGTCATGCAGCGGCCTGCAAAGCCGCGTACAGCGGTTCGATTCCGCTCCTAGCCTCCAATGACCGATCCCGCCACGCCGATATGCGCCGCACAATTGGTTAACCGGGTAGAGCGGTCGCGCGATACGGTGCAGTCTCGCTGACTGCGCGTGGAGCGGATCAACGCGCGAGCGCCGCCAGAATGCCTTCGAGAATGCGCGTCGGGCTCGGCGGGCAACCTGGTATGGCCACATCGACGGGGATGACGTTCGACACGCGTCCGCGAGTCGCGTAGCTCTCGCCGAAGATGCCGCCAGCGCAACCGCAATCGCCCAAGGCAACGACCAGCTTGGGGTCAGGTGTGGCTTCATAGGTTCGGCGCAAGGCCGCCTCCATGTGTTTAGACACCGGGCCCGTCACCAGCAACAGATCGGCGTGGCGTGGACTGGCGACGAAGCGAATACCCAATCCCTCAAGATTGTATAGGGGATTATTCAGTGCATGAATCTCCAACTCGCAGCCGTTGCAGGAGCCGGTGTCGATGTGGCGGATGCACAGAGCGCGCCCCAGTATCCTGCGGATGTTGTCCTGAATACCCTCGCGGACGCGCAATTGCTCATCCGCTTGCGGCGGCGGTTCGGTGATGATCCCGACGCGTGCAATTTGGCGCAGTGTTTTTAGCATTTTGGCGAAACCAGAGTCGATGAATTACGGGATCGATGAGCTACAGGTCGTGTCCGCTGTAGGAGAGGTTGAACGATTTATTGATGATGGGCAGATCGGCGATGATGTTACCGATGATGGCATGCTCGACGACGGGCCAGTTCTGCCATGACGGGTCGTGCGGATGGCAACGGCGGATCGTGCCCTCGGGCCCCGCGTGCAGCGCCACCAACACGGGCCCGCGCCATCCCTCGATCAATCCGATGCCGAGGGCGCCGTCATCGGGAGCACGAACGTCCTCGATGTGGGGTCCGGCGGGGAGCATTTCCAGGATGCGCCGAACCAAACGGCAGGACTCCTGAAGCTCGACGAAGCGCACTGCCACGCGTGCCGCGACATCGCCTGCGGTGAGCGTGCACTTGACGGGTGCCAGCACGGTGTACGGCGCGCAAGGCAGGTCGGCGCGAAGGTCGTACGCCTGGCCGCTGGCGCGCCCAGCAAGCCCGGTGAGTCCCAGGCGCTGTGCGAGTTCCGCGGTTACGGTGCCTGCGCCGGTGAATCGATCGCGCACGCCTTCGTGCTCGTCATAGATGGTGCGCAGCGTGATGGCCTCCCGCTCCAGCGTGCCGATCAGGGCGCCGAGTACGCGCGCGCCGCTGTCC
>DATCDX010000270.1:0-5210 GCA_036510475.1 Steroidobacteraceae bacterium | reverse complement strand
TCGTCTCCTTCAGCAAGCCGTGGTGACCGATCCTGTGACCTATCAGGACATCGTCCACCCGGACCTGGAGCCCGGGAAAGCCGCTTAGTGGAGCTAAGTGGATACCCCTTACGTATAACCAGCTTCATCTTTCTTTAAGTATTTTCGAGGTCTTTTCGGAGACGCGAGGACCTCGAGCGCACTGCCGGTCGACGCGGTGCAGCATAAACGCCACCGAATCCGGAGAGCCATCGACGCCGGCTGCCTAAGCCGCCCAAGTTCAACGGCCACCTCCGGAGCTCACCGGCTTATCCCGCCTTCTTCGCCTTCGCGATTCGGTCGGCCGCGCGCGTCCGCTCCTGAATCTGCCCGTGCCACCACTGCTCGACACTGGCGGTCAGTCCGGCAAGATCGAGTCCCGCCGCTGCCAGGCAGGTGGCGCGCGAGCCGTGCTCGATGAAGCGGTCGGGAATGCCGAGCTGTAGCATAGGCAATGGCACGCCGGCGGCGGCCAGCACTTCACCGACGCCTGATCCGGCGCCGCCCATGATGGCGTTCTCTTCGATGGTGATGATGGCGCGATGGCGCCGCGCGACCGCGATTACCGTGTCTGCGTCGAGCGGCTTGATGAAGCGCATGTTGATCAGCGTTGCATCCAGCCGCTCCGCGATCTTGGCCGCCGGCTCGACCAACGCACCGAAGGCGAGTATTGCGAGACCGCTGCCGCCTTCGCGTCTTGCTTGAGCACGCCCTACGGGAAGCGCGGTCATGTGCGCGGCCAGCGGCGCGCCCGGTCCGGTGCCGCGCGGATAGCGCACCACGGAGGGCGCGGCCAGCGTGGTTCCGGTGTACAGCATCTGCCGGCATTCGTTTTCGTCCGCCGGGGCCATGATCACCATGTTGGGGATGCAGCGTAGAAAGGTCAGGTCGTAGCTGCCTTGATGGGTGGCGCCGTCGCTGCCGACCAGACCGGCGCGATCCACCGCGAATACCACGGGGAGATTTTGCAGCGCGACGTCGTGGATGAGTTGATCGTAGGCGCGTTGCAGGAACGTCGAATAGATTGCGACCACCGGCTTGAGCCCTTCCACCGCGAGGCCGGCGGCGAAGGTGACGGCGTGTTGTTCGGCGATCGCGACGTCGAAGTAACGATCGGGGAATCGCTTCGAGAATTCCACCAACCCGGAGCCTTCGCGCATCGCAGGCGTGATGCCGACGATGTCAGGATCGCGTTCCGCCATATCGCAGAGCCACTGGCCGAAGATCTGCGAATAGCTGGGTCCGGTGGCCGCCTCCTTGAAAATCTTGCCGCTCGCTGCATCGAACGGCCCCGGACCATGCCATTTGATCGGGTCCGCTTCGGCGGGCGCATAGCCCTTGCCCTTGCGGGTGACGACATGCAGGAACTGGGGACCATGGAGTTTTTTCAAGTTGCGCAGCGTGCTCACCAGCGCTTTGACCTCGTGGCCGTCGATGGGTCCAATGTAGTTGAATCCCATCTCCTCGAATAACGTGCCCGGCAGTACCATGCCCTTCAAGTGCTCCTCCGAGCGGCGGGCCAATTCCCATACCGTGGGCATCTGGCGCAGCACTTTCTTGCCGCTCTCGCGCAAATGCGAATACATGCGCCCCGACAAGGCCCGCGCCAGGTAATTGGAGAGCGCGCCCACATTCTCGGAAATCGACATGTCATTGTCGTTGAGGACGATCAATAGGTTCGCCGGCAGCGATCCTGCGTGATTTAGCGCCTCGAAGGCCATGCCCCCAGTCAGCGCACCGTCGCCGATGATGGCTACTACCCGCCGCTCCTCTCCCCGTTGCGCCGCCGCAACAGCCATCCCTAGGGCCGCGCTGATCGAGGTGCTGGAATGGCCCACGCCGAAAGTGTCGTATTCGCTTTCCGGGCGGCTCGGAAAGGGCGCCAGCCCTAAGTGTTGCTTGATGGTGTGCAGCTGCTCACGCCGCCCCGTCAGCACCTTGTGCGGGTAGGCCTGATGACCCACGTCCCAGACGAGCCGGTCATGGGGTGTGTTGAAGACGTAATGCAGGGCAATCGTGAGCTCGACGGTGCCCAAACCCGCGGCAAAATGACCCCCCCGGGTACTGACGCTTTGGATCAGGAATTGGCGCAATTCCTGCGCCAGCGCCTTAAGCTTGGCCGGAGGCAGGCGGCGCAGGTCGGCCGGCGTGTCAATGGCTTCGAGAAGCGGGTAGCTGGTAGACGGTGCGGCCATTGGCGGAGTTTAACCCGTGGTCATGAGCGCCGGGCGTCGATGTTGTAAATTTGCAGCAAGGGTGGGCCGTGGTGACCCCGCTTCTAGTGATGCTACGTCGCCACAGGATGCTATATTCGGCGGTTTCCGAGATACTGCGCACATGGATTCCGTCACTTCAGATGAGGCCTATCAAGACCAGATTCTGCCGCATGTCTCGCGCACCTTTGCGCTGACTATTCCGCAATTGCCGCCAGGCCTGCGCCAGGCGGTGACCAGCGCCTATCTGCTGTGCCGGATCGCCGACACCATCGAGGATGAGCCGGCGCTGTCGCCGTCCGAAACGCTGGATTTCCTACAACGCTTCACCGCCGTGGTGGCGGGCACTGCGCCGCCCGCGCCGCTCGCCCATGATCTGGACCAGCGGCTGGGGGACCGGACGCTGCCCACGGAGCGCGATCTGGTGCGCAACATGGAGCGCGTCATCAACGCGACGGCGCGTCTCGGCGATGCGCAGCGCGCCGCGATTCAGCGCTGCGTCGAACTCATGTGCTTTGGGATGCCGCGGTTCCAGTTCACAGCCAGCCTCAAGGGTCTCGCTCGCTGCAGCGATCTGGACGACTATTGCTACTATGTCGCGGGCGTCGTCGGCGAGATGCTCACCGACCTGTTCTGCGATTACTCCCCGGACATTGCGCGCAATCGCCGCGCGCTCAATGTCGTCGCCGCCTCCTTTGCACAGGGATTGCAGATGACCAATATTCTCAAGGACGTGTGGGAGGATCGCAGCCGCGGCGTGTCGTGGCTGCCCCAAGAAGTGTTTACGGCGCATGGCGTGGATCTGGCGCTGGTCAACAGCACGCCTTTCGATGCACGCTACGGCGCCGGCTTTCGTGAACTGGTCGGCGTCGCCCACGCGCATCTGCGCAACGCCCTCGAGTACACCCTGCTGATACCGCCCAAGGAGGAGGGCATACGGCGCTTCTGTCTGTGGGCCATCGGTTTGGCGGTGCTGACCTTGCGGAAAATCGACCGCAACCCGCGCTTCACGGCGGGCGCTGAAGTCAAGATCACACGTAGAGCCGTCGCCATGACGCGGCTGCTGGCGAACGCCGCCGTGCGCCATGATTGGATTTTGCGGCGCCTGTTCGCGCAGGCCGCTCGCGGCCTGCCGCTCGCCAGTGTCACCGCCGTGCACCCATCACGCCAGGCGCGCACGGCGGCCGGTGAGTCCGAGACGGCCGGCGACTCCTCGAATCACGCGCCCACGCCCGGCCTGCAGCGCTCCTACGGGAACTCCGGCACGTGAATCGCACAGCGCCCAAGCCCGGCCCCTACCCCGCGCCACAATCAGACGCCCGTTCCGACATCAAGTCGCACTCGCTAAAGCGGGTTACGGATTCATCGCCGTTGGATCGTGCGATCGTCGCCGCGCGCGACTCACTCATTGCGCACCAGAATGCGCAAGGGTACTGGCTATACCAGCTCGAAGCGGACTGCACTATTCCGTCGGAGTACATCATGATGATGCACTTCTTGGACGAAATCGACGCGGTGCTCGAGGCGAAGATCGCCAACTTCTTGCGCTTGGCCCAGGCGGATCACGGCGGTTGGCCGCTGTATCACGGCGGCGACTTCAACATGAGCTGCACGGTCAAGGCCTACTACGCCCTGAAGCTCGCCGGCGACAGTGCGCAGGCACCGCACATGGAGCGGGCGCGGGCGGCGATATTGCAGCGGGGCGGCGCGGCGCGGGCCAATGTATTCACGCGCATTGCGCTGGCGCTGTTCGGGCAATTACCCTGGCGCGGCGTGCCCTACATTCCGGTCGAGATCATGTTGCTGCCGCGATGGTTTCCTTTTCATCTCGATAAGGTGTCGTACTGGTCGCGCACGGTGATGGTGCCGCTGTTCATTCTGTGCACGCGCAAACCCGTCGCCAAGAATCCGCGGCAGGTACACATTCGTGAATTGTTCACGACGCCTCCCGAGGATGAGCGGCATTATTTCCTGCGCCGTGGGTTTTTGGCGAAGGCGTTTCTGGCTTTCGACCGGCTGGGACGCATGATCGATCCCTTGATACCGGCGGCCGTGCGCGAGCGTGCCACGCGCCGCGCGGAAAATTGGATGCTGGAGCGGCTCAACGGTGAGGATGGGCTGGGCGCCATTTTCCCGGCCATGGTCAATGCGTTGGAGGCCATGGTCATACTGGGGTATCCGCAAGACGATGAACGGCGCGTGACCGCGAAACGCGCGCTGCAAAAGCTACTGGTGGTGAGCGCATCGAGCGCTTACTGCCAGCCCTGCGTTTCGCCGGTCTGGGACACGGCGCTCGCGGCCCTGGCGATGCAGGAAGCCGGTGACACGGCATCCGCCGCCGCATCGACCCGCGCGCTCGACTGGCTGCAATCGAAGCAGCTGCTCGATGACGCGGGTGATTGGCGGGTGAACCGGCCTAAGCTTGCCGGCGGCGGCTGGGCATTCCAGTTCGCGAATGGTCACTACCCGGATCTCGACGACACGGCAGTGGTTGCTTGGGGCATGCATCAGGCGCGCGACTCCGCGCGCTACACGGAAAGCGTGCGGCGCGCACTGGATTGGTTGGTGGGCATGCAGAGCCGCAACGGTGGGTTCGCCGCGTTCGACGCCGACAATACCTGCTACTACTTGAACAAGATTCCATTCGCCGATCATGGCGCGCTGTTGGACCCGCCCACCAGCGACGTCACGGCGCGAGTGGTGACGGCGCTGGCACGGATCGGCCGGCCGCAGGACCGGCCGGCATTGGAGCGGGCGGTTGCCTATCTGCGCGGCCAGCAGGAGGCTGATGGTTCCTGGTTCGGGCGCTGGGGTACCAACCATATTTACGGTACCTGGTTGGTGCTCACGGCGTTCGCGCAAGTGCGCATCGGCGCGGACGACCCCAGCATGCGGCGCGCCGTGAATTGGTTGAAGGGCCGGCAGAACGCGGACGGCGGCTGGGGCGAGAGCAACGACTCTTACGCGCAGGCGCCAAAC
>DATCDX010000269.1:0-4923 GCA_036510475.1 Steroidobacteraceae bacterium | reverse complement strand
AACGCCTTACACGGCGTCGAGCCGAATTCGCTGAGGCGCTCGGTGTTGACCGACTCGCACCGTGGGCAGGCCATCGGCCGGTCCGGGTGGGTGAGTTGCCGCGGCGTTGCCACACTCTTCGCCGGCGGCACGATGCCGTAGGCGGCGAGCTTGCGCCGGCCCTCCTCGCTGATCCAGTCGCTGGTCCACGCCGGGGCGAGCAAGTGGGTGATCCGCCAGGGTCCGGCCTGCGCCTCGTCCAGTGCCTGCTCTATCGAATGCCGAATGACCTCCGTTGCCGGGCAACCCGAGTAAGTGGGGGTCAGCCCAATGTCCAGCATTCCCTCCGCATCCGTCCGCACGTGACGAATCACGCCGAGATCCACGACACTCAGCGCCGGTATCTCCGGATCCTCGACCGTCGCCAGCACCCGCCAAGCCAGGGCTTCGCGCGTCGCCGCTGCATCGATGCGCTGTCGCGTGGCGCTCACCAGTGTGCTCCGGGATACGTGCGCTGCATGTACTGCATCTCGGCCAGCAGATACCCTAGATGCTCGCTGTGCTGACCTCGCTTGCCGAACCAGGCATAAGATTGATCGCGCGGCCGCTGCAGCGTCGCTTCTGCCAGTATCGCATCGATGCGTGCCGACCAGGCCGAGCGCACCTGCTCCAGCGGCGGCGCAACCCTTAAGTCGGTCATGGCTCGATCCACCTCGTCCGCAGCGAACAGCTCGATGGTCAGCGGCCAAAGCCGCTCGAGCGCCGACTGCACTCGCGCGTGACTTTCCTCGGTGCCGTCGCCCAGGCGCACCAACCAGCCCGCGCTGTAGCGCAGGTGATAACGCGTTTCCTTAACGGTCTTGGCGGCGATATTCGCCAGCCGCTCATCGGCGGACACCGCGAGGCGCTCGTACAGTTCCAGTTGAAATGCATCGATCAGCACCTGGCGCACGATGGTCTGGCCGAAATCGCCGTTGGGCTGTTCCGCCAGCGTGGCATTCAAATACTCGCCATGCTCGCGCAGGAAGGCGATCTCGTCCTCGCCGCGACCGCGGCCCTCGACCTCCCCCGCATAGCTCAGCAGCATCCGCGCCTGACCGATGAGGTCGAGCGCGATATTGGCCACCCCTAAGTCTTCCTCCAGCGCCGGTGAGTGACCAACCCACTCGCCCAGGCGCTGCGCGAGCACCAGACTCAGATCGCCGAGACGCAGCAGGTACGCGAACGCGGCGCGCGGGGCCACCGCCGTTGCCGTAGTTGCCGCAGTTGCTGTAGTTGCCGCAGTCGCCACAGTCACCGCAGTTGCCGTAGTTGCCGTGACTGGCGTGGTCGCGGTTGCCGCGATTGGGGCGGCGCTCATAGCGTCTTCACCTCATCCGGAATCTCGTAAAAGGTCGGGTGACGGTAGATTTTGTCGCGCGCGGGCTCGAACAGAGCGTCGGATTCTCCGGGGTCCGATGCCACGATGTCGACCGAGCGCACCACCCAGATGCTCACACCCTCCTGACGGCGGGTATACAAGTCACGGGCATGTTCGATGGCCATGCGCGCATCCGTGGCATGCAGGCTGCCTACGTGCTTGTGATCCAGGCCGCCTCGGGCGCGGATGAATACCTCGTACAGCGGCCACTGATGTTGATTTTCCATGACCCTACCTCGCTCAATATCGCCCGAAAAAATGCGTCCGCCCGAGCCTAAGCGGTAGCTCGTGCCTCAGGCCGCGCGGTTGGCCGCCAGGCGTAGCTGCTTCTCGGCATACGCGCTTGCCGCCTCGCGCACCCAGGCACCGTCTGCGTGGGCGGTGCGCCGCGCCGTTAACCGCTCCGCGTTGCAGGGACCGTGACCTTTCAGCACTTCGTTGAATTCCGTCCAGTCGATCGCACCGAATCCATGGCGCTGCTCCCCCTCGTTCCAGCGCAGCTGCGGATCGGGGACGGCAAGGTCGAGGAACCGCGCCTGCGGCACCGTGAAATCGACGAACTTCTGGCGCAGTTCGTCGTTGGAGAAGCGCTTGATTTTCCAGCGCTGCGATTGCGCACCATGGGTCGAGTCGGCATCGGGCGGTCCGAACATCATGAGCGCGGGCCACCACCAGCGGTCAAGGGCCTGCTGCGCCATGAGTTTCTGCGCCGGCTGGCCCTGCGCCAGGCGCAGCATGATGTCGTACCCCTGGCGCTGGTGAAAACTCTCCTCGCGACAGACGCGCACCATGGCACGCGCGTAGGGACCATAGGAGCAGCGGCACAGCGGTATCTGGTTCATGATCGCGGCGCCGTCGACCAGCCAGCCGATGGCGCCGACATCGGCCCAGGTCGGCGTCGGATAGTTGAAAATGCTCGAATACTTGGCGGCGCCTGACAATAGTTGGTCGATCAACTCGTCACGGCTCACGCCGAGCGTTTCGGCGGCGCTGTACAAATAGGCGCCGTGACCGCCCTCGTCCTGCACCTTCGCGATCAGAATGGCCTTGCGCAGCAGCGTGGGTGCGCGCGTGATCCAATTGCCCTCCGGCAGCATGCCGACGATCTCGGAATGGGCATGCTGCGAGATCTGGCGGATCAGGGTGCTGCGGTATTTCGCCGGCATCCAATCCTTGGGCTCGATCTTCTCTTCCGCGTCGACCTTCGCTTGGAAGCGCCGCTGCAGCGAATCGTCATCGGCTAGGGAACCGGCCGCCACCGAATCCGAACCTTGCGTATCGAGTGCCTGCGTGTACATAACCGTCCCCCGACTGATGCTGTTTCAGCGATCGTGACACATAAATTATAGCATTTCAATTTTTATTGTGTCATAAATCTCCGCTTATATTACAATGGCTTGCCTATGCCGGATAACCCAGCCACCGTCGCCGCGCAATTCGTGATGCGCTTCCGCCGCCAGCGTCCGCTGCGCGGCGGCTCGCTGATCGTCACGATCTTCGGCGACTCCATCATGCCGCGTGGCGGCGCCATTACGCTCGGCAGCCTGATCCGCCTCGCAATGCCTTTTGGCCTCAATGAGCGTCTGGTGCGCACCGCGGCGGCGCGTCTCGCGCAGGACGGTTGGTTGGAATCGCGGCGCGCCGGCAAGCTCAGCGAATATCATTTATCGCAGAGCGGCCGCGAACGGTTTGCCGAAGCCACGGCAAGAATCTACGGCGATTCGGCGCCGGCCTGGGCGGGCCGCTGGACTTTGATCGTTTTACCGGTGTTGCGGGCCGCGGAGCGGCTGCGCCTGCGCAAGGAATTGGCCTGGCACGGTTTCGGCGAATTATCCGGCGGCGTATTCGCCCATCCCGAAGTGCAACGGCGTGAACTCGCTGCTCAATTGCACGCCCTGAATCTACCGGCGAATGCGCTGGTTTTCGATGCCGACCTGGCGAACGACACGGCACCGTCCGCGCTCGTGAACCTCGGTTGGAACTTACAGGAACTCGGGCTGCGCTACCGGCAATTCGTCGAGCGTTTCGAACGTGCCGCCGCGGCGCTGCGGCAGCGCGCGAGCCCCGAGGCGGGCTTCATCCTGCGCACATTGCTGATTCACGAGTATCGCCGGCTGCACCTTCGAGATCCCTTACTGCCGCCGCCGCTGCTGCCCAAGAACTGGCCCGGCACCCGCGCCGCCGAACTATGCCGTGAAATCTATGCGCAAGTTTTCACTGCGTCGGAGACCCATTTATCGGACGTCGCCGCTCAGTTGAAGGGTGGCTTGCCGGCGCCTGACCGCTCCGTGATGCAACGCTTCGGCGGCCTGCAACGCGTCAGTCCGCAGGCCACTGCTCCAGAGTCGTAACCACACTCGACAGAAAGGCGTTGGCTTGAAAGGCATCGAGTGCCCGGTGATCGATGGTCAGCGTCAGATAGCATTTCGGCCGCACGCCGATTGCCTCAGCGCCGTCCACTTGCAGCACACACACGCGGCGCTCGACTTTCCCCACGCCGAGAATCGCGACCTGCGGCTGATTGATCACGATCGGCGCCGCCAGCACACTGCCACCGACTCCGTGGTTCGAAATGGTGAATGTGCCGCCGCGTACATCCGCCGGTGACAGACGGCCGCCGCGAGCGTCGGCCACCAGCTGTCCCAAGCGCCGCGCCACCTCGATGAGGGTCAATTCCTGTGCGCGGTGGATGACCGGCACGATGAGCCCGTCATTGCCGAGTGCCGTCCCGACGCCGATGTTGCAGTCCGCGTGCAGTTCGAGCGCGTCTTCATGAAAACTGGCATTGACTCGCGCGTGGGCGCGCAACGCCCGCGCACAGGCCGCAATAAAATACACGGTCAGTGTCAGGCGCGCGCCCTGCCGCTCGAATTCAGCCGCATGCGCTCCTCGATGCACCAGCACGCGGCTCAAATCGACTTCGAACAACGTCGTGACATGCGGCGCCACCGCCAGACTGCGCGCCATGTGGTCGGCGATGCGGCGGCGGATCGGCGAATGCGGCACTCGCGAACCCGCAGCCGCTGCAGACACTGCAGAGGCGCTCGTCGGCACCCCGGCACGTGTGCCATCGACGTGGCGGACGATGTCCTGCGCCGTGATGCGGCCGTCGCGGCCGCTGCCGTTGATGTCGGCCGCGGACAGGGAATGCTCGGCAAGCAGCCGGCGCACCGCGGGACTCAGCTGCGGCTTCGCAGCGTCGGTTGACGCAACGTCACCGCTGACGCGCACAACGTCACCCATGGCACGCGCCGCGTCATCACCGGCCGCTGCAACAGCGCCGTCGCAGCGCCGGCCACGGGCACGCGCGTAGCTTCGTCACCGCCGGCAGCAGCCGCACCATCGGCAGCGCGCGCCACGGTAATCCGCACCCGCGCAAGCAATTCCCCGGGCGAAACTTCCTCATCGAGCTGCTTTAAAATCTCGGCTAGTTGCCCGCTCGCGGGCGAGGGGATCTCGACGGTGACTTTGTCAGTCTCCAGTTCCAGCAAGGGCTCGTCCCGGGTCACCGCTTCGCCGATGGC
>DATCDX010000268.1:0-5160 GCA_036510475.1 Steroidobacteraceae bacterium | reverse complement strand
ATCCCGCGCCGTGCGTTGCCGGCGGTCCACGAAACTTAAGTCGTGCAGCATCAGCACGCGAAACGGCGTCGGCTCGGCCGTGTCGAAATCGAAGCGGGAAATTTGTACCGAGCCTGAGGGCAGCTGCATGACGTGCGAGGCACCGGCATTATTCTTGTCGGCCTCTTCGCAACTCACCGCGGGGGGCGCGCGCTCCGACTTGAATATGGTGGAGCCGTCGGGACGGCACACCAAGATCGCCAGCAAGCGCTCATCGGCGGTGGTCTTCGCCAGGTAATTACGCAGGCGCGCTTCGTTGCCCTTCTCGACCAGTTCCGTGATGGGATCTTCCATGGAATGCATGACGAGTTGCGCGCGCAGTTCGACGTCCGAGCGAAACCACTCCGCCAGCAGCCGCTCGATATAGGGCAGGCCGAAAAACGCCACGACGCACGACGCCAGTGCGACCGGCAACACGAAGCGCAGAATGACCGAACGAAACATCGCGCCTCCTGTGTGAGATAGCCTTAAGCGGCAGCACAAAATACCGAAATTTAGCGGGCCAGTCTCAGTTATTACACATGCGTCCCATGTAAGAATTACACTATAATAGCGGCCGGCCGTTGGCAGTTCCCATTCCTTACGCTATTGTTTTTACCTCATGAACCAAACGCCGCCGCCTTCGCTCGACTGGTGTTTGTTCTTGGACGTTGACGGAACCCTGATCGAGTTGACCGACTCGCCTTTGGAGAGCTTCGTGGATGCGGCGCTCAAGACACTATTGAGCGATGTGGCGGAACGTTTGGGAGGCGCAGTGGCGCTGGTGAGCGGACGCAGCATCCACCGTCTCGACGCGCTGTTCGCCCCCTTGCGGCTGCCCGCGGCGGGCCTGCACGGAGTCGAGCGGCGCAAGGCATCGGGGGCGACGCACGGGGCGAGCTTCGTCGACGCACAGCTCAACGCCGCGCGCACAGCGGTGCAAGCGTTGCTGGAAACCCACCCCGGAACATCGATGGAGGACAAGGGCCGCGCCATCGCCGTGCATTATCGCCTGGCGCCGCAGCTGGAAGCGAGTGTCCGCCAAGCACTGTCCGCTATCGCAAAACCGTTGGGCAGCCACTATCACATACAGGAAGGCAACATGGTGCTGGAGCTAAAGCCGCGGGGATTCTCCAAAGCCACCGCCATCAAGGCGTTCATGCAGGAAGCGCCGTTCCGCGGCAGGAAGCCGGTGTTCGTCGGCGACGATCTCACCGATGAGGACGGCTTTCGCATGGTCGAGGAATACGGCGGCATTTCGATTGCGGTGGGCGACCGGGTGCACGGGCAATTTCGGGTTGAGAACGCCGCCGCCGTGCGCAGTTGGCTTGCGGGAATCTCAGCCTTGAATGATTCGCACCGCGCATGAACACATCCGCCGATTTGAACCTCGCGGTCATCGGCAACTGCCAGGTCGCCGCGCTGATCGACGACCGCGGACGCATCGTCTGGTCCTGCCTGCCGAAGCCGGATGCCGATCCGGTGTTTTGCGCGCTGCTGCTGCGTGAGGGAGGCGCCAGCGCCAGCGGCGTGTTCGCCATCGATTTGCGGGATATGGCGCTGACGACGCGCAGCTACGTTCGCAATACCGCCATCGTCGAGACCCTGCTCACCGACACGCAGGGCAATTCCCTCAAGATCACCGATTTCTGCCCGCGCTTTCGTTCGCGCGGCCGCAATTTCCGGCCCATGGCCATCGTGCGGCTCATCGAGCCGGTCAAGGGCCGGCCCGTCGTGACGGTGCGGCTGCGGCCGCGTTGCGACGCCGGTGCCGATGAACCGCAGCGTGTTGCCGGCAGCCATCACATTCGTTTCATGTCCGCGTCGCTCAACTACCGCGTCACCACCAATAGCTCGCTGTCGAACCTGCTGGACGAAAGCTCCTTCGTCCTCAACGCCCCGCTGGCATTCATCCTTGCGCCGGACGAAACCATCGAGGAGACGCCGCTGACGCTGGCGAACTTCTGGCTCCGGGAAACCCGCAATTACTGGCACGAATGGATTCGCGGTCTGGCCGTGCCCTTCGATTGGCAGGAGGCGGTGATTCGCGCCGCGATCACGCTGAAATTGTGCACCTACGAAGATACCGGCGCATTGCTCGCCGCGCTGACCACGTCGATACCCGAGATGGCCGGCAGCATCCGCAACTGGGATTACCGGTTCTGTTGGCTGCGCGACAGTTTCTTCGTGATTCTCGCGCTCAATCACCTGGGCGCCACCAACACCATGGAAGGCTACCTGCGTTACATCGACAACATCGTCGCGCGCAATCCCGGCGGCGACCTGCAGCCGCTGTACGGCATCACCGGCGAGACGCACATCGAGGAGCGCATCATCGAGACGCTGGACGGCTACCGCGGCATGGGTCCCGTGCGCATCGGTAATTTGGCGTACGAGCAAATTCAGCACGATGTCTACGGCGCGGTGGTACTCGCCGCGCGGCAACTGTTCTTCGATGAACGCCTGACGAATCCCGGCGATGCCGCGGTTTTTTCCCGCGCCGAGGTGCTGGGCGAGCGCGCCATGAAAATGTTCGCCACGCCCGACGCGGGCCCCTGGGAGTTTCGCGGCATCGAACGCGTGCACACCTTTTCAGCCGTCATGTGCTGGGCGGCCTGCGACCGGCTGGCGCGAATCGCCGTGCAGCTGAAAATCGCCGACCGGGCGGCCTTCTGGCGCCGCGGCGCCGACGGCATGCGCGAGGAAATCTTGAGGCGCGCCTGGAATCAAAGTAAACAGGCGTTCACCGGTGGTTTTGACGGCGAAGAACTCGACGCCACCTCTCTGCTGCTGCCCGATCTCGGCTTCATCGAAGCCACCGATTCACGCTTCATTTCCACGCTGCATGCCATCGAGCGCGAACTGGTGCGCGGCGACTTGGTTTACCGCTACCTGCACGCCGATGATTTCGGCGTGCCGCGCAACACCTTCACCATGTGTTCGTTCTGGTACGTCAATGCGCTCGCCGCGGTGGGGCGCGTCGATGAAGCGCGCGGCATATTCGAACAGCTGCTGCTCCGGCGCAACAGCGCCGGCCTGCTGTCCGAGGACATCGATCCCGCAAGCGGCGAACTGTGGGGTAATTTTCCCCAGACCTACAGCATGGTCGGCATTATCACCTGCGCCATCCGGCTGAGCCGGTCATGGGAGGAGATGCTGTAGAAGTGGTTGGCGCTAGTCGCGCGTCTGACCACTGCCGCGCACCACGTACTTATAACTGGTCAACTGTTCCACACCCACCGGCCCGCGCGCATGAAATTTGTCCGTGCTGATGCCGATTTCCGCTCCCATGCCGAATTCCCCGCCGTCGGCGAATTGTGTCGATGCATTGTGCAGCACGATGGCGCTGTCGACCCGCGCCAGGAACTTCTCGGCGGTGGCGGCGTTGTCGGTCACGATGCACTCGGTGTGCCGTGAACCGTACCGGCCGATGTGCGCGATCGCTGCGTCCACGCCCTCGACCACGCGCACGGCGATAATGGCGTCGAGGTACTCCGCATACCAATCCGTTTCGGCGGCCGGTTTCACCCTTGCGTCGGCGCGGACGGTGGCCTCGTCGCCGCGCACCTCGCAGCCCGCATTGAGCAAGGTCTCAACCAGGGGCCCAAGATGCGTCGCGGCGCAGGCGCCGTCCACCAACAGTGTCTCCGCCGCTCCGCAAATCCCCGTGCGCCGCATCTTGGCATTGAGGACGATGCGTTTCGCCATGTCGAGACTCGCATCGCGATCGACGTATACATGGCACACCCCCTCCAAATGTCCGATCACCGGCACCCGCGCTTCATTGCGGACCCGCTCGATCAGACTTTTGCCGCCACGCGGCACGATCACGTCGATGCTGCCCGCCATGCTACCGAGCATATGGCCGACCGCGGCCCGATCGGTGGTGGGCACCAGTTGGATGCAAGCTCGCGGCAGGCCCGCGGCGTCGAGCCCCTCCTGCAAACAGGCGTGAATCGCCGCGCTCGACCGGGCACTCTCCGAGCCGCCCCGCAAAATCACCGCGTTGCCCGACTTCAGACACAGCGCACCGGCGTCCGCTGTGACATTGGGGCGGCTTTCATAAATGATGCCGATCACGCCCAGAGGCACGCGCAGCCGCGCAATGTTCAATCCATTTGGCCGTGGCCATTGCGCGAGCACAGTGCCGATCGGATCGGCGAGACGTTCGATGTCTTCGAGTCCGCGGGCCATGGCCTGCACGCGTTTCTCATCCAGCCGCAGGCGATCGAGCAGCGCTTCGGCGAGTCCGCGCTCAACGCTTTGGCGCACGTCGCATTCATTGGCGCTCAATATCTTGGCACGATGGGTTTGCAGTGCCGTCGCGGCCGCGCACAACGCGCGGTTCTTTTGTTCGGCCGGCGCCAGCGCCAGCACTTGCGCGGCGGCCCGCGCGGCGCGGCCGATGTCTTGCATGAGATCCGCCAGCGGTTGCTCTTGATTCATAACAAGCCGGCCACATGAGCTTTTAACAGCACAAGGTCATCACGATGCACGATTTCATCCCGGCCGCGAAACCCCAGCACCTTTTCGATGTCCGTGGACCTGCGGCCGATGATCCGGGCCGCGTCGCCGTCCGAATAGGCACAGATGCCGCGCGCCACCTCCACTCCGTCGGGGCCGATGATGCTCACGGTATCGCCGCGATCGAATCGCCCCATCGCGCGGGTCACGCCCGCCGGCAGCAGGCTCTTTCCTCCCATCAGCGCGCGTACCGCCCCATCGTCGACCACGATCGCGCCGGCCGGCCTTAGGGTACCGGCGATCCACTGCTTTCGAGTCGCCACCGGCGTCGACGACGGCACGAACCAGGTACACCGCGCGCCTTCTTCGATGCGCTGCAATGGATGCTGCGCATCGCCCTTGGCAATGCACAAATGGCAGCCGGCGCCCACCGCGATTTTTGCGGCGGCTATTTTGGTTTGCATGCCTCCGGAACCCATGTCGCTCCCCGCCCCTCCCGCCATGGCCTCAATGGCGGGCGTAATCTCGAGCACCCGGGCGATGAAGGCAGCGTCGGGATCTTCGTTGGGATTGGCCGTATACAGCCCATCGATATCCGACAGCAAGATCAGGCAATCGGCGCCCACCATTTGCGCCACGCGCGCCGCCAGACGATCGTTGTCGCCGTAGCGGATTTCG
>DATCDX010000267.1:0-3833 GCA_036510475.1 Steroidobacteraceae bacterium | reverse complement strand
TCGGCTTGAGTGGGCCAGCGCCTCCCAGCCCGTATTACTTTGTGATGCTTATCATTGCGCTATTTCTGCTCGCAGTCGCGCTTGGCAATATTGTCAAGGAAATCGCTTTTGCACTGTGTCCTTCCGGCAAGCGTGCATGACGAGTCACACGGCGGGTTGATAAAGTTTCTCCCACACTCAGTCCGGGTGATGGGAGGCAGAGATGGCGAGACCGACAGTAAACATCAAGGCGCAGCCGCGAGAATTATCCCGGATGCGCGAGCGGTTGGATGAATGGCGCAAGGGGAATGCGCGCGGGGTCGCGTTTCCCGAGAAGCTGTGGGCGTCGGCGGGACGGCTGGCGCAGCGGCACGGGGTGTTCCGTAGCGCCCGTGCGCTGGGGCTGGAATACAACAAGCTCAAGCGTGCCAGCGGCGGGGCTGTCGCACGGATCGGCGGTGCAGCGAAGAAGCCGTCGAGGGCGCAGCCGGTGAAGTTCGTCGAGTTGAGCGGCGCGCTGCCGGTGAGTGCGAGGGAGTGTCGACTGTCGCTGCGCAACCTCAGCGGGCAGAGACTGCAACTGGAGATGGCGGCGGGCGCTGCCGCCGAGGTGGTGTTGCAGTTGTGCCGTTCGGGTTGGGGAGCATCGTGATCCAGCTCACGGCGCAGATGCGGATCCTCGTGGCCGTGGCGAGCATCGATTTTCGCGCTGGCATCGATGGTCTGGCGCGGGTGTGCCGGGCGCAGCTTCAGGCCGATCCGTTCTGTGGCTGGCTGTTCGTGTTCTGCAATCGACGGCGCACCGCGATCAAAATTTTGACCTACGACGGCCAGGGCTTTTGGGTCTGTCACAAACGTCTTTCGCAGGGCCGCTTTCCGTACTGGCCGACGGATGGCCCGATTAAGGAGCTTGAGGCCCATCAGCTGCAGGTGCTGCTGATGGGTGGCGATCCGCACCAGGCGCGGGGTGTCGCGGCGTGGCGGCCGTTACCGCGGGTGACCTGATCACAGAGGCGCGGCTTGCGTTCCATCGGGGAGGGTGATAATTTGCCGCTCCATGGAAACGCTGCTGCGCTATCGCGGTCGTGCCGTCAGTGGGGCCGACGTGCATCAGATCCGCGAACTCATTGCGGCCCACCCCGAGCAGAGCCGGCGGGCGCTGTCGCAAACGCTCTGTAGCGCCTGGGACTGGCGTCAAGCGAACGGCGCCCCGCGTGAGATGGTGTGCCGCGGCTTGATGCTGGCGCTGTGGCGCGCCGGGCACATCGAGCTGCCGGCGGTGCGCCGGCGGCCGCCGAATCCCTTGAGCGTGCGGGCGCGCCCGCCGCCGGTGACGGTGGATAGCGCGCCGCTGCGGATGAGTTTGCGCGAGTTGGGGCCGCTCACGATCGTCCCGGTCCGCCGGACACCCGCAGAGGCGAGCTTCAACAGCCTGCTTGCAGCCCAGCATTATCTCGGCTACTCGCAGCCCGTCGGCGAACATCTGAAGTTCCTGGTGTACGCAGGTTCGCGCCCGGTGGCGCTGTTTGCGTGGAGCTCGGCACCCCGGCACTTGGGGCCCCGGGATCGGTTCCTCGGCTGGTCACCGGCGATCCGGCGAGCGAACATCGGCGCCATCGCCTACAACACGCGATATCTGATCTTGCCGTGGGTGCAGGTCGAGCACCTGGCCTCGCATCTGCTCGGGCGCATGACGCGCATGCTCTCGGCGCAGTGGCAAAAGAGCTATGGTCACCCGGTGTATTTTGCCGAGACGTTCATCGATCCGACGCGCTATCGCGGCACCTGCTACCGGGCGGCGAACTGGCAGTACCTGGGCCAGACGCAAGGTCGCGGCAAAGACGATCTGACCCATCAGCCGAATCGGACCCTCAAGGAGGTGCTCGGCTTGCCGCTGTGCGCGGATTATCGCGAACGCTTGTTGCGCGCGCCATGAGCGGAAAAAAAGGGAAGCGACCCCCTCCCTCGTTACTGCAACGCATCGATGTACGGCAGGAGGAAATCGCCGCCATCCTCGAGCGCACTCGCGCGGTCTTGAGTGCCACAGAACATGCGACCTTAAGCACCATCGTCGATACCGTGGCGTTGGTCCAGGCCGAGTTGCAAACCAAGGATGCGTCGCTCGAACGTTTGCGCAAAATGATCTTCGGCGCCAGTACCGAGACGACCCGCAACGTGCTGGGTGAAGAGAGGAGCAAACAAGGCGGCGCGGTGCACGCAGCAGAGGCGCCGAGCACGCCGATCAGTGATCCAGCACCGGCGCGTGCGAAGCCGCCCGGCCACGGCAGAAACGCCGCCGCCGCCTACACGGGAGCCACCCAAGTGACGGTGGCGCATCCGCGCCTGATCAGCGGCGCAGCCTGCCCTGGCTGCATCAGCGGGCATGTCTACTCGCAAAGCGAGCCGGCCAAACTCGTGCGCATCACCGGCATGGCGCCGTTGAGCGCAACGGTGTACGGCTGTGACCGGCTGCGCTGCAATCTGTGCGGCGAGGTCTATACCGCGCCGGCGCCCGAGGGGGTGGGGAACGAGAAATACGATGCGACCGCGACCAGCATGGTGGGGCTGCTCAAATATGGTGCCGGCCTGCCGTTCAACCGCATCGAGAAGCTGCAGGAAGGCATGCAGATCCCGCTCCCGGCGGCCACGCAGTGGGACTTGGTGCAGGCGGGGGCGAAAACACTCGCCCCCGTGCACGAGGAGCTGCTGAATCAGGCGGCCCAAGCCGCCGTACTCTATAACGACGACACGACCATGAAAGTGTTGCAGTTGAGCCGTGCGCAGCGCGCCGCGGCGTTGGCCTGCGATGTCAAGGAAGAACGCACCGGCATCTTCACCTCCGGCATCGTTGCAACCGATGCCGGATTTAAGATCGCGCTGTTCTTCACCGGCGTGCGCCATGCCGGGGAGAATTTAAACGCGGTACTCGCGCGCCGCTCGGCCGACTTGCCCGCGCCGATCCAAATGTGTGACGGGCTCTTATCGCGCAATATCCCCAGCGACTTCGATACGGTGCTCTGTCAATGCATCACACACGCCCGGCGCAAGTATGTCGAGTTGACCGAGACCTTCCCCGAACAGGTGCGCTTCGTGCTCGAGACCTTGCGCGAGGTGTATATCACCGACGCGCGCGCCCGAAGCGAGGGCCTGAACCCGGACGAGCGGCTCCTACTACACCAAAACGAGAGCGCGCCACGCATGGCGGCACTCGAACACTGGATGCAGAGACAATTTACCGAGCACCTCATCGAGCCGAACTCCACCCTCGGCGCGGCGATCCTCTACATGCAAAAACGCTGGTCCGCACTGACCCTGTTCCTGCGCTTGGCCGGCGCACCGCTGGATAACAATGTGTGCGAGAGAATCCTAAAAAAGGCGATCCTGCACCGGAAAAACGCACTCTTCTATCGTACCCTCAACGGCGCGCGCGTCGGCGATGTCTTCATGAGTCTGATCCACACCGCCGAACTGAACCAGATCGCCCCGTTCGAGTACCTGGTCGCACTACAGCGTCACGCCGCCGCCGTCGCCGCGAACCCCGCCGACTGGATGCCTTGGAACTATCAGGCCACGCTCGCGCACCTTGGGGCCGGTCCCGACCCGCCAGCCTAGCCGACCCGCACGTCGGCCGCGGCGCGTCAAGCATCTTTGCCGGAGGGACACGATCGTGATGACTTCGCGAGACTACATCTACAAGCGTGCTCGGCGCGACCTCAAAGAGAGCGCCTTCCCGCTATTCAACGAGAGCCAGGTAGTGATCGACGTCCACGACCTCTCACTCCAGGAGAAGCAGCAGATCCTCTACAACCACCTGAAGCTGGGGAGGCAGCCCCTTACGTTCAGGGCCGAGATCA
>DATCDX010000266.1:0-5955 GCA_036510475.1 Steroidobacteraceae bacterium | reverse complement strand
CGGGAAACTTGAGCTTGCGTTGCGCGATCACACGGTCGCGATCCGCCACACGCAACACCGGCGAGAGCCGCATGTCGAAAATTTGCGGAGGGTCCTGGCACATCACCGCCGCCGCGAGGCCGGCGCTCCATTTCGTGGCGTCGGCAGTGGGGTCGCGGGAATCGACGGCGCTGATGGTCTCCGCCATGAGACGCAATGCGGGAATGCGGTCGCCAGCGGAGAAAGCGCGCGCCGCGGCGTCGAGTTCGCGCACCGTCGCGAAGGCCGGCGCGCTGCCGTACATGACGATGGCGAGTTGCGAGGCATCGGCGGTAAAATCGCGCGCCTTGCCGTCGCTGTCCGCGGCGCGCGCGTGAAAGGGATGCGATCGCAGTTCTCGCAGCATCGGCAGAATGTGCTCCATCGAGCTGCCGGGCAGCTGCGCGCAGGGCGCGAAGCGCCGACAGGCGATATCGAATTTAGCGCGCATGGCCGGCGCATAGCTCGGGTACCAGGCGTAGTCAGGCCCATTCAGCGGATAGGCGCCGTCGAGCACGATGGAGCGCAGAACTTGGGGATGGCGCACCGCGAATACCTGTTCGAAATAGGTGCCGTAGGAATCGCCGTATAGATCAATGCGGTGGATGTCGAGCGCATCCAGAATTGCGGCCAAATCATCCGCCGCGTACGCTGTGCTGTAGAGCGGCGCGCTACGCCCCAGGGATTGGCCGCAGGCCGCGGTCAACTCGATGGTCCACTTCACGGCGGTTTGCAGTGCATGGCAATCGATAGCCCCCGATTGGCCGGTGCCGCGATTGTCCATGAGCAGGACATCGCGCCGCTGTCGCAGCGGCGCGAACAAGGCCAGATACTCATCCCGCGATTCGGTCGCCGGATAGCCGGGGCCGCCTTCGGTGGCGACCAGCGTGCCGATGGATTTGCCCGGACCAAGGTGCGGGTAGTACTCGAAATAAATGGAAATTCGCCCTGGGATTGCGCCCGTGGGGTCCAAGGGACGGTCGAGCCGGCCGCAATACGCCGCCACGCTGGGACAAGGCTGCAAGTCGATCGAGCCCACGTTGAGCGGGCCACGCGCCGTGGCGGGCCATGGGTCCACGTGACTCGAACAGACCGAAACCAGGCCGGCGCACGCGATCACCGCCCATAGCGCGCGGCGCGCAACCGTCACGGTACCGCAGCGGGGAAATGTCATCTGTCGTGATTCTCCATAACAATGAAGTTTACGTAACCCTGGACGCCGCGCCTACGCCCACTGTCGTTTATTTCGTATAAAGCGTCGCGTGGCGGCAATGGCTCGCGGTAGAAAATTGGTATCGTAATCACATCTGAAAAGTAGGATTCCATGATGACCCCGCGCGATGCCATGCTGAGTCGATTACGCCACCGCAGACCCGCGACCGCGTTACCGCGGGACTTCTATTGCTCCGCCGAAGACTTTCGAATCGATCTCGATTTGATCTGGTATCGAGAGTGGCTGTTCGTCGGCCACGACTGCGAACTGTTGCACCCCGGCGATTACCTGACCCTGCAGGTCGGCGATTATCCCATCGTCGTGCTGCGCGACCGCGACGGCGGCGTGCGCGCGTATCACAATTCCTGCCGCCACCGCGGGTCGAGGATTTGTTCGGCGGAGCATGGAACCTCGGCGCGTCTGGTGTGCCCGTATCATCAATGGACCTACGCGCTCGACGGACGCCTGCTGGCGGCGCGCGAGATGGGCGACGGCTTCGACAAAAACCAGCATGGATTGAAACCCGTGCACTGCACGAGCGCGGGCGGCTACATCTGGATTTGCGTGGCGAAGACGGCTCCGGATTTCGAGCCGGTGCGCAAGCAGATGGAGCCGTACTTCCTGCCGCACAAGTTGCATGAAACCAAAGTCGCGTTCGAGTCCAGCATCGTGGAACATGCGAACTGGAAGCTGGTGTGGGAGAACAACCGCGAGTGCTACCACTGTTCGGCGAACCACCCGGAGCTCATTCGCTCATTCTCGGACGCGCCCACCGTCACCGGCATCAACGGCGGCCTCGGCAACGAGCGGATCGCGGCCAAATGGGCGCATTGGGAGTCGATCGGCTTACCGAGTAAATTTCTGATTTCAGCGAACGGACAGTATCGCACCACGCGCTTCCCGTTGATCGAAGGCAAGACCAGCTACACCATGGACGGCCAAGCCGCCGTACGCCGGCCGCTGTGCGATACGGTCACCGAGCCGGATATCGGCACGCTGATGCTGTACCACTTCCCGACCACCTGGAATCACGTCATGGCCGACCACGCGACGACGTTCCGCATGCTGCCGTTGACGCCCACCACCACGCAATTGACCACGAAGTGGCTGGTGCACAAGGACGCGGTCGAAGGCGTCGACTACGACCTTAAGCGCTTGACGGAAGTTTGGACGGCCACCAATGACGAAGACCGGCGCGTCTGTCAGGAGAATCAGATCGGGGTGAACTCGCCGGCCTATGATCCGGCGCCGTACTCCACCATCCACGAGGACGGCACCGCGAAATTCGTGGACTGGTACTGCGGGGCGCTGGAGGGGCGCTTGGCGGAAAAGGCTGAGTAACTGGCGCCTACGCGCGTTGCCGCGGCAACGTCTGTGGATAACTGCCACCGCGGCGGGCGGTGAGGACACCTCACCGTTCAGCCCTTGAACGGCGGAAACCTCGCCATCGATTCCAGATCGCCCAGATCCTGATCATTGCGCACATACAGGCGGCTGGCGTCACGCATGGGCTGAAAGTCCCAGGGCGTATAGCGCCCGGCACGCAGGGCATCGTAGACCAGGTGGCGGCGTTGCTGGCTCGCGATCACCGCGGCGTGGAGCGCCGGTATATCCCAGCGGCGCGCCACTTCGGCGAGAAATTCCTCAACCCGCGCCGCGTGCTTGGGCTCGGCTGCGAGATTTCGCAGTTCGTCCGGATCCTCGCGCAGATCATAGAGTTGATCGGGATCGGCGGGGCAGTGCACGAACTTGTAGCGGCCGCGCTTGATCATCAGCAGCGGCGCTATCGCACCCTCGGCGAGGTACTCGCCGACGACCTCGTCCGTGCCCTTAGCTCCGGCGAGCTGCGGCGTGAGGCTATGGCCGTCGAGCGGCGTCGCGTAATTCGTGGCTTTGTCGCCGGCCAGTTCGCACAAGGTCGGCAGAATATCGACCAGCGACGCTGAGTTCGCCACGCGCCCCGCGTCGAATCGCCCGGGCGCATGCACGATCAACGGGATCCGGCAGGCCGGCTCGAAAAAACTCATTTTGTACCAAAGGCCCCGTTCGCCCAGCATGTCGCCGTGATCGGCGAGCAGCAGGACGATGGTGTCCTCGGCGAAGCGTGCGTCGGCAAGCGCCGCCAGCATCACGCCCACCTGGTCATCGACATAGGAAACCGCGCTGTAGTAGGCGCGGCGCGCGGCGCGCACCTGGGTATCGTTCACAGGCAGCAATTCAAGTCCGCAGACATGGCGCAGCCGCCGTGAATGTGGGTCGAGTTCATCGGCGTTCATGCGCACACGCGGCATGTCGATATCCACGCCCTCATAACGATCCCAGTAGCGTTGGGGAATCACGTAGGGATCATGCGGGTGGGTCATCGATGCCACCATGCAGAAGGGGCGTCTATCTTTGGCCCTCGCCATGTCGAAAAGTTTCTGGCGCGCATTGAAGATGACGTCGTCGTCGAAATCGATCTGGTTGGTGCGCGTGCACGGACCCGCCTGTGTGACCGAGTCCATGGTGTGATACCAGCTGGGCCGCTGCTCGAAACGCGTCCAGTCCGGTGTCCAGCCGAAGTCGGCCGGATAAATATCGGTGGTTAGTCGCTCCTCGAATCCATGCAGCTGATCCGCACCGCAAAAATGCATCTTGCCGCTCAAAACCGTCTGATATCCGGCGCGCCGCAGGTAGTGCGCGAAGGTGGGCACCTGTGCCGGAAACTCCGCTGCATTGTCATAGGCACCGATGGCCGATACCTGGCGGCCGGACAGGAACGAAAATCGCGATGGTGCACACAGGGGGCTATTGCAATAAAACGAGTCGAATACCACACCCGCCGCGGCCAGCGCGTCGATGTGAGGCGTCTTGGCGATGCGATTGCCGTAGGCTGGGAGCGCGCGCGCGGTGAGTTGATCAGCCATCAAGATTAGAAAGTTCGGACGGTTCGACAAGACACACTCCTCAATGGTTGCGGGGCGGGCCCAGCGCGGGAATGGCGAACAGCGCTATCCCCGCCGCCAGCATGACATACCACGCCGGCACGTAAAGCGATCCGCCGGATCGTTCGGTTGCCCAGGTCAGGATCATGGGTGCGAAGCCGCCGAACAAAGTGAAGGCACCGTTGTACACCAGCGACGTGCCCGTCGAACGCACGGCGACTGGAAAGATCTCGGAGAGTGCGGCCGGCGCGACGCCGACGAAACTCGCCACCAATAGGCACACCAGGACTTGCACGACGATCAACGTCGAGAGGGTCGGATCGGCCTTCAGCCACATGAACAAAGGCAGCACGCATACCAGGAGCAGCGCCGCACTGATGAATAAGCTACGGCGCCGGCCGATTCGATCCGATAGAGAACCAAACCAGAGACAGCCGACGACGAAGGGAATGTTGCCGATGAAGGAGGCGCCGAAGGCTTCTTTGGCGCTGAAATTGTACGTATCCGGGCGTTGTACGTAGGTCGGCAGAAAAATCATCAGCACATACACCGCCACCGCCCACAACACGGCCACCAGAAATCCGATGAACAGGCTGCGCCCGTGAGTTCGGAATATCTCCAGCAGGGGGGTCTTGCCGGCGGCCGCATCCCGCTCGCGCCGATTCGTTTCGGATTGAAATGCCTCGGTTTCATCCAATGACCGCCGTAGGTACAGGCCCACCGGCGCGATGAGAAGCCCGAAAAGAAACGGAATCCGCCAACCCCAGGAGCGTACCTGATCCTGGGTCAGCAGCGCAGTGACCGAGAACGCCGTGAGTGCCCCGAGTATGTTGGCCATCCCCATGCTGGCCTCCAGCCAGGAGGCGATTCGGCCGCGCTGCTTGGGGTCGGCGGTCTCCAACAAGTAGGCGGTCGCGCCGCCCACTTCACCGCCCGCCGAAAAACCCTGCAACACACGCCCGAGCAGCAAGAGAATGGGAGCGCCCATGCCGATCGCCGCATAGGTCGGGGAAAACGCAATGACTCCCGTGCCGGCGGCCATCAGCAGGATGGTCAGCGTCAGTGCCTCCTTGCGTCCGGCTCGATCGCCATAATTGCCGATGAGCACCGCGCCCAACGGCCGCACGACGAACCCCAGTCCAAAGAACAGAAAGGTCTTGAGCAGCCGGGTGTTCGCATCATCACTGGGGAAAAAATTCCCGGCGATATAGCCGGCAAATAGCGCATACACCGTGAAGTCGTACCACTCGAGCATATTGCCGATGGAAGTCGCGATGATGGCGCGGGTCTTTCGCGACACCACGCGCTGAGGCACCACATCCAAGGGTACCGCGGCGGGCAGTGCGTCGTCATTGGTGGACACCGGTGTACGATGCCTTAGAGGGTGGGGTGGACGGGACTGAAAACGGGCGCCAGAAAGTAGCGCTTGGCGAGTCCAGCGTATCCCCTGTAGACGAACTGTCCGTTATTTTGCAAAAGCTCGGCTCGGTGGTCGCGATAGTAGCGCGGAATGTCGTACCAGGGCATGGTGGGCTTTAAGTGATGCGCCACATGCAAATTGTTATACAGGTACATCACGCCGAATAGCGCATTCGATTCCACTGATGCGGTTCGCTCCTGGGAGTCGGGCGCGGCGCGATGTTCGGTGAACGCTCGCAGCAAGCCGAGACTCAAGCCCGGATACGCCACCAGCAGACAGTACTGCCACCAAGGAAAGCCGCAAACACCGGAAATGAACCAAAAGAGAAGTCCCACGGCGACTACGTGCACCGCCCAGTGCGGCAAGTGGCTGTAGTCGCC
>DATCDX010000265.1:0-11393 GCA_036510475.1 Steroidobacteraceae bacterium | reverse complement strand
TGTCGCGCGCGTCGTCCAAGCGCAGCTCGCGCTCGGGCACTTCAAGCTCGGTGGAGTCGTCGGCAAACACCTTCCAACGTCGAAAGGTGTCGTAACCGCCGGTCTTGCGGTTGATCGCAACGCGCACGTCCAGCTCTTCGCCGTGTTTCTTACGGGTCGCGGACGCGAGCGCGGCTTCGAGCGCGTCGAAGATTATTTCCTTGTCGACGCCCTTCTCGTTGGAGACCGCGTCAACCGCCATCAGAATTTCTTTGTTCATGGTCCTCTTAGACTCCTCGCCGCTTAAGGCCGCAATCTCGCCTTTTGAATCCGCTCGAACGGCAGGCTATGCATCCGGCCGTCGACATCCATCACAATCGTCTCGTCCGCAACCGACTTCAGCACGCCGCCAAAACGCCGCCTTCCATCCAGGGCCACCTTCAGCTCGACAAAGATCCGTTCGCCCAGGAAACGCTCGAAGTGCGCCCGCGTGCGCAATATCCGATCGAAACCCGGCGACGACACTTCCAGCGTGTAATGCCCCTTGATCGGATCCTGAGTCTCGAGCACCTGGCTCACCGCGTGACTCACGAGAGCACAATCATCGACAGTGACACCCGCGGCGGCGTCCTTAGCGGGCCGATCGATGAATATCCGCAGTACGCCGCCGCGGCCTTCCCGCGCAAACTCGATGTCGACCAACTCATAATCCAACGCCTCGATCGGCGGCTCTAACAGGCGCATCAAGGCATCACGCATTTTTTCTTGAACCCTTCACGAACGAAACTTCTGCGCAAACAAAAAAGGGGACCATCGGCCCCCTTTATCTACAACGAAAAACCCTTGATCTTTAGGGGTACAGCTCACAAAGCTCGCGCCTTGAATGCCGCCCTCAAACTCAAGGGCCGCGATTATAGGCAAAGCCGCCTTGGGCGTAAACCCTGATCGTGCGAATCCTTGGCCTCGAAACGACTGGGGCCGCATTGCTGCGGCCCCAGTCCTCGCTCGAACTAAACGCTACTACCAGCGCTTCGGGCCGCGTGATCCACCACCGCCGCCACCACCGCCACCACCGCCACCGGTGCGCTCCTGCGCCTCATTCACCTTCAGCGCTCGCCCGTCGACATCGTGGCCATTCAAGGCCTGCATGGCACGCGCAGCGTCTGCGCTCGCCATTTCAACGAAGCCGAAGCCGCGGGGCCGACCGGTATCGCGATCATTGATCAGCGCCACCGACTGTACGGCGCCATGCTTTTCGAACAGCGCGCGTACCGCGGACTCGTCCATTGAGAACGGGAGATTGCCAACATACATTTTCGTCATGTGAAGAATACCTACTAAAAAGAAACAATCGGCCGGTCACTCATACCTACTGCGAAGCAATGAGCAAGGTGCCTGCCACCTGGGTCGAAGAAACCTGCTTTGTAGGTTGTGGTCACTGACGCCGGAGCGGCGCGGTAACCAGAAACGGACCAAGTAGAAATTCACGAACCGGCGCGGATGGTACAGCAATTCACTGATTAATACGAATATTTGCGGCTAGCAGCGTCGCCAGCAGGAGAGCACAGGGGCCCTTGCCCGATGCCGGCTTAACGTCCCGGGCTGCACAGCCGGCGCGGCCGCCCGCAGACCCGCTGCGATGCAGCATTCTGCCGCCAGAGCCGCCTCCGCCGGGCCGTGGTTGATCATCACGAACAGCCCATCCCGGCGCAAATTATGTCGAATCTGTCGAAATAGCCATTCAGGCGCCAGCAACGACAGCGGCAGCCGCCAAGCCAGGATGGTGGCGGCCGTCAGGAACGGAAACCACGCCGTAATGATGTCGGCGGGTTCCACGTAGCGGCAATAGTCCGCAACCACGAACCGCGCATTGGGCACCGTGGCCAAGTAACCGGCCGCATAATCGATGCGGCTGTGGCCGTCGCGAAACAGCCGATGTCCCTCGACCTCCACACCCACCATGCGGGCGGGCATGAAAAACGCCTGCAGGGTCGCGGCATACCAGAAGCTGGCGCACCCGATATCGCACAGGTCGCCCCCGGCGGGCCGTGCGATGCCCCATTCGGCCCAACCACAATCCAGAATATCTAGATACTCGTAGTTGTTGGCGCTGGTCGCGGCGTTCATGCGCGACTCGAAGCGCACCTGGTAACGGTTGCGCAACGCGGCTATTCTCTCCGCGTGCTTGACGGTCAGGGTGGAAAGTTCGCGGGCCGGCGTCTCCTGAAACTCACCGCGCGACCAGCGTACGCGCTCGGATATTCCATACCAAAAGCCGTGTCGCAGGGATCGAAGTCGCTGAAGCCATGAAACCATTCGCGAAATGCTACCTGCAGCCAAAGTATTGGGCCACCTGGATGGGTTTGGGCGTGCTGCGCGCGCTCGAATTGCTGCCGTTCCCCACGCAGCGCCACGTCGGCAGCGCCATCGGCCGCTTGATCCGGCGGCTACCCTTGGCCTATGTGCGTATCGCACGGCGCAACATCGAATTGTGCATGCCGAACCTATCGCCGCAGGAACGCTCGGATCTGCTCGATCGCCACTGCCGAAGCTTAGGGATGGCATTGTGCGAGACCGCCGACACCTGGTGGAGTGCCGACCGCCGGGTGAACGCACTCGCGGAGGTGCAGGGCCTTGATCATCTGCAGGCCGCGCTTGCCAAAGGCCGCGGCGCCATCATGATCGGCGGTCATTTCACCACCATCGAAATCGCCACCCGCATCTTGGGAACCGTCGTGCCGCTCAACGTCGTGTATCGCCCGACGAAGAACGCGCTGCTGTCGCACATCATGTTTACCAGCTTTTGCCACCACGGCAACCCTATCCCTCATGACGACATTCGCGCCATGATTCGCGCCCTGAAGAAAAACGAGGCCGTGTGGTACGCGCCGGATCAGAGCTATCGCAACAAGGGCGCCGCAATGGTGAATTTCTTCGGCATCCCGGCAGCCACCACCACCGCCACATCGCGTCTGGCGCGGATTTCCGGCGCGGCCGTACTGACCTATTTTCCTGAGCGGCTGCCGGGTAATGCCGGCTATCGGGTGATGATTGGACCCGCGCTGGAGAATTTTCCTAGCGGCGACGCGATTCACGATGCGCAGCGCTTCAATGCATTATTGGAGGCGCAGATTCGCCGCGTCCCGGAGCAGTACCTTTGGGTGCACAGACGCTTCAAGGGATTGACGGCCGACTACCCCGACTACTACGGGCGCGATTCCCGCAACCGCGCTGCCGCGCCCGGCACAATTCCTCCCTAAGGCGACGCCAGCAACGCCACCGGATGCTGTGCACGGTGCTGTTTCGCCCATGTGCTTTTCCCGCCGGGGTTCAGCCCGGGTTCAGCACATTGACGTTGGCTTGCGACTTGCCGTTGCGCGGCATGCTCCGGTCGCGCGCATCCGCCGGTTTCACGGCGCTGCGGACTCGCCCGCCTTTTTCAATAAATTCGCGCGCATCCCCGCCGCTTCGAGGCGCAGCGGCTTGCTCCGCAACTGCGCGATCTCTGCCGCCGAGTACGGCTTGAAATTCGCCGGCAGGTGCGCCTTGTCGAATCGCCACAACATCCAATTCATGACTTCAGCCAAGTCGGCATCCGACAGCGCTGATGTTGCCACCCCGGGCACGCGGCCCAGATATTCGCGGCCTCCCGGCACCGATAAGAACCGGGCCACCGTGCCCGCGAGGCTAGGAGCCGTTGCCGCTGACCCCGTGCCGTCGGGTCGATGGCATCCCTGACAGTTGAGCGTCCAATGTTGCCAGGCTCGCTGCGCGTTATCGACGCCCACCGGCGGCCCCTGCGCCTCGGCACTCGCCAGCCCCGTGGACAGCGCCGCACACGGTCCCGCGCACAGCCCCGCGCACAGCAGAGATAATTGCACCGCCCAAGACAGCGTCGTTCGACAGACGCTGCTCGGAGAATTCATGGATCGCTGCCCGGTCGGAGCGCGCGCGTGCTCTGCGCCGCCCGATCGGGATGGCGCGCACGCGCGCCGATGACGTCAGCCGCCGACAGCGCAGCAGCACCCAGGTCATGTTTGCCGAGATCCCCGGCGAGATAATTCAGCACGGCGGCGACATCGGTCTCGCTCAATCCCGACTGCGCAGGCATGACGCCGTTATAGCTGACGCCGGCGACTTTGAGACTGCCCATGAGCCCGGTGGTGACCACCATGATGAGGTAATCGCGGCCCTGCGGCATTTTCGCGAACGCCACCACCTGCTCGTGCAATGACGGGAAGCTGCCCGGAATTCCCTCAGCCTCCGGGCCGTGACACACGGCACAATGATTGGCGAATAGGCTCGCGCCGGCCGATGCGGTAGCGTCTGAAGCCCCGGCTCCCGCGGCGCAGGCCGTCGCCGCGAAGACGGCCGCGATGCCGGCCGCGATAACGATGCCAGCCGCCGTCCACAGCGGCTGCGGGCGAGCAGTATTATTTTTGATCAATGGCCACGCCCAAGATGACGGCGGTGGAGCAGGTATACGACTGGCTCTTGGTGCCGAAACACCAGGTCACCTCATTGTTGTTCTGTGGGCGCACCACGGGCCGATCACCTTGGTTGTTCTGACAGGGACAACGCCCCCACGCCACGCCGCCACAACAATCATTGTATGAAATGATGTAGTTGCGGTGATCCGCGGGATTGCGGCAAGTACCGATCCATGTGATCGGCGACATCTCGGTTCCCGGCGGACAGGAATTGACGCTGCCGCCAAAACAAGTGCAGAGCGAACCGTCGATGGCGCAATACCGCCAATAGTCGCACTTCGTCGGGTCGCCCGGATCCTGCGGATTACCGCTGCTCTGCGGCGCCGTCCCGCCTGAATTCGGATCGTAGTCGGAATCCGCTGCCGCTTCCCCCGCCCGCGCCACCGGCAACAACGGCAAGGTGGCCGCGCCGGCGAGAAAGCCGCCCAGTACCGTGAAGATACTGCGCCGCGACGTGCGGCTCGCGAAGCCACGCAACACTTTTTCCGCCAAATGATCGAATTGAGCCACTCTTATTCTCCCGAAGATGCACGCCTCGGTCCACGTTGACTGAGGAATTGCTGGATGCTGCTGACGCCTGTCTCCTTGGCGACAAAGAGGCTTTCCAAATGCTCGCGCGTATTGACGAGACCCGTCGACGACAGCTTGCCGGCCTCGTCGATCAATACCGCATAAGGCAGCTTGGCGACACCGTAGCTGCGGCCGAGATGTTCCGATAACACGTAGGGGAACCGGGCCAGGCCCTTGTCACGCACGAATGACCGGTGGCGCTCGTGTTCCCCATCGCTGGCCAAAATGACATCCAACCAGTCGCGCTCAGCGCCCTGTGCGGAACGCAGCGCCGGTAACAGCGTCTCGCATATCGCGCAATCGGGCGACAGGAACAGCAAAAGCTGGCTTCGCCCCGCCCGCACTCCGCCGATCTTTACAATCGATCCGTCCAGTGCCGGCAGCGACATCTCCGGGGTCCTATCCCCGAGTTTCAGCGGTTGGCGCAGCGACAGCGCGCCCGCCGGCGCTATGCGCTGGTGCAGCACGCCGATCTGGCGCGCCAGCGCCATGCACACCACGCCGAGAACCAGCAGCGCCAGCCACAACATGATCTGCGAGGCAACCACGAAACTCATAACACTTCTCCGGAGCGCAGCGGCGTCAACGCCATGACTTGATCGAGCGCGCCATACAGCGCCAGTAACGCAATCGCCGCCAACGCCTGTGAGCCCATGACCGGCGCCGCGGCGCCGTTCGCGGACAGTAAGCCCACGGCGACCGCAATGCCGATCAGCACCAGGTTTCGCACGACTTGAAATACGCCCAAGGGGCGCCGCGTCGCGCCAAAGCTGCAGCCGCAATCGACATCGCGTCGACCCGCCGCGATCGCGCGCAGAAGCAACGAAAGATAGCCACCCCAGATCAGCGCCGCAAGCACAGCGCCCGCAGCGCGACAGGACGGAATCCAGGAACACACGGCCGCCGCCAGTTCGGCCATAGCCACGGCGATGACGACAACCCCGGCCAGGGAGGGCGTTACGCCCGCGAACTCCTGGGCCACCGTCCGCGCGCGGCGGCGCCCGATCAACTTATGCACAGCGGACGCCGCCAGCAATAGCGCTTGAAACGCCGCGAGCTGGATCGACAGCAGCGAAATCACTTCCGGCACGAAGGGGGCGCTCAGCGTCACCGCAGCGGCTCAATTTGCATGCGGGTGTGGAAGCCCGGCAGATCCAGACTGCGCACCAGAGCCCCGTCATGCGCACCATAGACATCGAGACGTTCGCCCGCCTGAACCAATAACAAGGGCTCGGCGCCATGCGTCAACGAGATCGACGAACCGGGACGCGCCAGCCGTAGGCGCTTGACGCGTGTCTTGCTCGCCACGTTATAGACCCACACTTCGGTTGCAGGATCCTTGTGCGTACCTTCATGCGCGTCCGGCTGCATCAGCACGTACAAGAGTTTCTGTTCATCGCCGGCAACGATTTGCCAGCCGCTCGGCCGCCAATGCCCGGCGGCATCGGCCGCAGACACCAAGGGCCAGTCCGGCAGGATTTTCACCTCGTCGGTTCTCATGTCGACCGGTTGCACGCGGCCGTGCAGGCTCGGGAAGTAACGCACGCCGCCGATGAGGGTCGAGGCCGTGAACAATGGGTCCGTATCGAGCGGATTGAATGTCTTCGACTCGCTGCGGCCGCTAACCGCGCCGTTGGCGTCGAGCCGCACGCTCAGCAGCGTGCCGCTGGCGCAGAGGGTCGAGAACCCGCGCTCGCCGGTCGGATAAACCAGTGAGCAGCCCGGAATCTGCACCTCGCCCAGCACCTGGCGCTTGACCAGATCGACCACGGTCACCGACGAGGCGGGAGTGAAATTGAACACCAGCGCCATGCGCTGCTGGTCGGTGAAGGCGAACAATCCCTCCATGGCGGTGATCAACGCACGCTTCGCTCCGGGAAGTACGATCTCGCCAACCGGATTCAGCGTCTGGGTATCGTAGATCGTGATGAAATCCGTGCGCGTGCCGCGCGAACCGCGCGACCACACTGTATCCGCCACATACACTTCCGGACGCTTGTCGGGAACCAACAGTGTGGCCGAATCGTGCGCCTGCAACTGAGCTTTGACCTCGCGGCTGTCGCTGCCGACATTACGCAACTCCATGCGATCGCTCGCGTAGTTGAGCCACGCCCAGGTCGTGGGATATTTCGCCGGCAACGTTGCAACTTTCGGAATGGGTTCCGCCGGCAGCGGCGTCGGAAATTCGGCGCCGGCTGTGGCGGCCGCTGCGCTCGCGGAAGCCGCCCCGCTAGTAGTAGGCGCCGCGCTCGCGGAAATCGCGCTCGTGAAGGCCACTAACCACGCGCAAATCGCGACGGGCAGCGCCCGTGAAATACTGATTCTCATTGAGTTAAGCCTCTCTATCGCGCTGTTATTGCGATCATCGCGGACGAGCGGACGACGGCCGCACTTCGCATTATCACTGGTTCCCCTCGCAGCTCTTATGAGGCTGTACGCCTTCGTGTAAGTACGTCTTCTTGTAAGCCAGTGTACGTCAACCGTCCGCAACTGAATACTGCCACGCCGTAGCCCTCTCGCTGCGCTGCTTGCGCATCGTGGTGATAGGCTACTATGCCGCGGCGCGCGTCAGTCGCGCCACAGCCGCTGCCAGCCCACATGACCCAAAGCGCGCAAGGTGCGGATATTTTTTCGGTAGATCTCGTCGGGGTCCGGCATGCCGGCGAGCGCGCGCTCGATACTGGCCTCGCGCAGTAGCTGCAGCATGGGATATGGAGAGCGATTGGTGCAG
Organism: Steroidobacteraceae bacterium; assembly: GCA_036510475.1. Classification (GTDB taxonomy): domain Bacteria; phylum Pseudomonadota; class Gammaproteobacteria; order Steroidobacterales; family Steroidobacteraceae; genus Bog-1198. The sequence continues at coordinate 3,623 of DATCDX010000265.1, read as the reverse complement.
TTCTCGATGTCGTCGGACCGTGTGCCGGCGAATTGATACTGGGGATGGAAACTGGCCACCTGCAATTCGCCTTCCATGCCCAGCTCGACGATCGTCGCATCGCAGACTTCGAGAAAATCGTTGTACTCGATGAAGTCCGTCAAAACCTTGGGATGTATGAGGAGAGTGGTCTCGCGGCTCGCCGGATCCGCCGCGAGCAATTCTCTCGACTCCGAACGAAGCTCCTCCAGCAGTCCCGACGCGGATCGCTGCTCGCTGACCCGAAAGCGCACGAGATCGCCGCGGTAGATGTTCTCGGCGAACGGACAGAGGCCCAAGCCAATCACAGCTCGTTCCATCCAACGCCGCGTCATCGCGATAATTTCGTCACTATCGATGTCGTCCTCCGCAACGCCGCTTAAGTCCAATTGCAGCTTAAGGCTGATTGCCGCTCAGTCTAATCTCGCCGACTTCGAGTATCCTAATCACCCCCCACAACTTAAGAACCACAGCCGATGTCACAACGGATTCCTGCCACCCTGATCCCCGGAGACGGAATCGGTCCCGAAATCATCGACGCCACACTGGGCGTGCTGGAGGCGCTCGGCGCCCCGTTCGAATGGGATACCCAGGTCGCCGGCCTGGAAGGCGTGAAAGCGGCGGGAGACCCTCTGCCGCCCCGGACGATCGCCAGCATCAAGCGTACGCGCTTGGCCCTGAAGGGCCCCCTCGAAACGCCCTCGGGCGGCGGCTATCGATCCTCGAACGTTCGTCTGCGCGAGGAATTCAAGCTGTATGCGAACCTTCGGCCGGCGCGCACTTTGATTCCGGGCGGCCGCTTCGACAAGATCGATCTCGTGGTCGTGCGCGAGAACCTGGAAGGTTTGTACCTCGGACATGAGTACTACATCCAGATCGACGAAGACCCGCACGCCGTAGCCATGGCTTCCGGGGTCAACACGCGCCAGGGATGCCTGCGGCTGCTGGAATTCGCCTTCGAGCACGCCGTCGCAACCAAGCGCAAGAAAGTCACCATCGTGCACAAAGCCAACATCATGAAGATCCTCACCGGGATTTTCCTGGAGGCAGGACAGGAATTGTACGAACGCAAGTTCCAGGGCCGCTTCATCCTGGAGACGGTGATCATCGATGCCTGCGCCATGAAATTGGTGGTAAATCCATGGCAATTCGATGTCTTGGTGACCACCAATTTATTCGGCGACATCTTGTCGGACCTGGTCGCGGGCCTGGTGGGCGGCCTTGGCATGACGCCGGGCGCCAACATCGGCGCCGACGCCGCGATATTTGAAGCCGTACACGGCTCCGCCCCGGACATTGCGGGTAAGGGCGTGGCGAATCCCACTGCGCTCATGCTCGCAGCGGCCATGATGCTCGACCACTGCCACCTGCCGCACATGGCCGCGCGCCTGCGGACGGCTATCGATCAAACTCTCAACGTGGACAAGATCAAGACGGGCGATCTGGGCGGCAGCGCCGGCACCGCTGAATTCACCCGTACCGTGATCAAACGCATCGCCAATGCCTGAGCCAGCGCCAGCGCCAGTGACGCACGAAACCACGCGATCGATCATCTCGATCGACGGGGTCACGAAATCCTACGCCTCGGGCTTTCAGGCGCTGAAGCGCATCGACCTCGCCATCGATAGAGGCGAAATCTTCGCCCTGCTCGGTCCCAACGGCGCCGGCAAGACCACGCTGATCAACATCATCTGCGGCATTGTCACCGCGAGCAGCGGCCGGGTGGTGGCCGACGGTCACGACATCGTGCGCGACTATCGCGCCGCGCGCGCCATGATCGGCCTGGTACCTCAGGAATTGACCACCGACGCTTTCGAGACCGTGTGGGCCACGGTAAACTTCAGCCGCGGCCTGTTCGGCCGTGCACCGAATCCCGCCTTTATCGAGGGCCTGCTGCACGATTTATCGTTGTCGGAAAAGCGTAACAGCAAGATCATGACCTTATCCGGCGGCATGAAGCGGCGGGTCATGATCGCCAAGGCGTTGTCCCACGAGCCGCAGATATTGTTCCTGGACGAGCCGACCGCGGGCGTGGATGTGGAACTGCGCCGCGACATGTGGACCTTGGTGCGCGGTCTTCGCGACCATGGGGTCACCATCATTTTGACCACACACTACATCGAGGAAGCCGAGGAAATGGCCGACCGGATCGGCGTGATCAACAAGGGCGCGCTGGTGCTGGTCGAGGGCAAATCCGCGCTCATGAGAAAGCTCGGCAAGAAACAACTGACACTGCACCTGCAGACGCCGCTGCTGCGGATCCCGGCCGAACTTGCACCCTGGGGCTTGGAACTGAAAGCCGATGGTGCGGATCTCGTCTACACGGTCGATGGCGCGAATAACATCGATATTTCCTCGTTGCTGCGGCGAATAAGCGAGCTGTCGATCGTGATCAAGGATCTGCAAACTCATCAAAGTTCACTCGAGGATATCTTCGTCAGCCTCGTGAGCGGACACGCATGAATAGCCCAGCATCGCGCATATCGTTCAATCGGCACGGAGTTTGGGCGATCTACCGCTTCGAAATCGCGCGTTCGCTGCGCACTCTGGTGCAGAGCCTGGTGACGCCCGTCATTACCACGTCGCTGTACTTCGTGGTCTTCGGTGCGGCGATCGGTTCGCGTCTATCCGTCGCCGGCGGCGTAAGTTACGGCGCCTTCATCGTGCCTGGGCTGATCATGCTGGCACTGTTCACTGAAAGCCTGTCGAACGCCTCGTTCGGCATCTATTTCCCAAAATTCACCGGCACGATTTATGAGCTGTTGTCCGCGCCGCTGTCTTACGCGGAAATCGTGCTTGCCTACGTCGGCGCGGCGGCCACCAAGTCGGTGATCCTAGGCTTGATCATTCTGGCTACGGCGTCGCTGTTCACTCCCATCAGAATTCTGCACCCGGTGTGGATGGTGGGATTCCTATGCATGACCGCGATCACCTTTAGTTTGTTCGGGTTCATCATCGGTATCTGGGCGAAAGGCTTCGAACATCTGCAGTTCATCCCGATGTTGGTCATCACGCCGCTCACGTTCCTGGGAGGCGCCTTTTATTCGATCGATATGCTGCCGCCCGCATGGCGGACCTTCAGTCTCTTCAACCCCGTGGTGTACTTGATCAGTGGCTACCGGTGGAGCTTCTACGGCATTTCAGATGTCAGCGTCGGCGTGAGCATGGCCATGACCGTAGGATTCTTTGCGATATGCTTGGGCTTGGTCTCGTGGATATTCAAGACCGGATTCCGGTTGAAAAACTAGGAGTGGAAATGCAATACGACCAGCAAGGCTTGCGCGGCACCGCCGGCCGCGGCACGGGCCGCGCAAGGCGGATATCGTCGGACACTCCCTGGGCAGTATCATTGCCCAGACCTTCGCGGAATACTGGCCCGAGCGCACCGCGCGGGTCGTACTGATTTCCTCCACCGGCGGCACTCCGCCCGGCGCGATGGAGAAACCGCCGCAGTTCGATTTCGCGGCGCAAATCCGCAAGCTCAAAGAACCCATCGACCCTGACTCACCCTTCATGATCGCATGGTGGGATTCACCGACGCCGGTGGATCCTGATTTCATCCGGCGGCAGCGCAAGGACGCCGCAGGCATACCCCTGCGCGTTTG
>DATCDX010000264.1:0-2896 GCA_036510475.1 Steroidobacteraceae bacterium | reverse complement strand
CATCCGCCGTGAGTTTGCCTGAAGTGCCGCTGCTCGGGGTGTTACCGGGTACCGGAGGCCTGACGCGCGTGACCGACAAGCGCAAAGTGCGGCGAGACCTCGCCGACATCTTTTGCACCACCACCGAGGGGGTGCGCGGCGCCCGCGCGAAGGAGTGGCGCCTGGTCGATGAGGTGGTCAAGCCGCAGCAATTCCAACAGCACATCCGGCGGCGCGCGCTGGAACTCGCCGCGTCGAGCGATCGGCCGGAGCGTACTACAGGGATTGCACTCACGCCCTTGCAGCGGCGTATCGACGACTCGGGCTATCACTATACCTTCGTCGACGTGCAATTGAGCCCGGCAGCGCGGCGCGCCGTGATTACCGTGCGCGCCCCGCAAGTTAGCCAATCGAGCGATGTCGATGCCATCGTGCGGCTCGGCGCGGCCTGGTGGCCGCTGCAAATGGCACGTGAACTCGACGATGCCGTGCTGATGCTGCGCACCAACCACTTGGACCTCGGCACGTGGCTATTGAAAACCGAAGGCGACGCCGGCCGGGTTCTCGACGTCGATGCGGCCTTGCGCAGCCACGCAGATCATTGGTTCGTGCGTGAAACCTTAGGCCTGCTGCGCCGGACGCTGGCGCGACTCGAGGTGAGCTCGCGTACGCTGATCGCGTTGATTGAACCCGGTTCATGCTTCGCAGGTACCCTGCTGGAACTCGCGCTGGCGGCGGACCGAATTTATATGCTCGATGCGCGCGAGGCGCCAGACCAAGCCTGCCACATGGGCCTGTCGCCGCAGAACTTTGGCAGTTATCCGCGCGTCGATGGACTATCGCGGATCGAATCGCGCTTCTACCGGGAGCCGGGGCCGATCGCTGCCGCGCAGGCGGCCATTGGACGAGCGCTCGACGCGTCCGAAGCGCTGGCGCTCGGCCTGGTCACGGCCACGCCCGATCAAATCGATTGGCAGGATGAGATTCGTCTGGTACTCGAGGAGCGCGCCAGCATGTCGCCCGACGCGCTCACGGGCATGGAGGCGAATCTTCGATTTGGCGTGTGCGAGACCCTGCAGACGCGGGTGTTTGCGCGCCTCTCGGCCTGGCAGAACTGGATCTTCATTCGGCCCAACGCGATCGGCGAGAACGGCGCGTTAAAGGTATTCGGCACTGGCAACACGCCTAAATTCAACTGGGATCGCATTTAGGCGACGCCCGTCACCGCAACTGAGGAATTCACATGAGCATCAACTACGGCGACAAGATTCCCAACAATGTCGATCTGGCGAGCGACAAGACGTTGCAGCGGGCGCTGGAGCACTGGCAGCCCGAGTTCATCAACTGGTGGAAGGATATGGGGCCGGAGGGCTCGCTCAACTTCGAGGTGTATTTACGCACCGCCACCAGTGTCGATCCGCAGGGTTGGGCACAGTTCGGTCATGTGAAGATGCCGGATTATCGCTGGGGGATTTTTCTCAACCCTAGGCAAGAGAACCGCAAGATTCAGTTCGGCGATCATCAAGGCGCCGATGTCTGGCAGGAAGTACCGGGCGAGCACCGCGCCAATTTGCGCCGCATCATCGTGACTCAGGGTGATACGGAACCGGCCTCGGTGGAACAGCAGCGCCATCTCGGGTTGACGGCGCCCTCGCTCTACGACCTGCGCAACTTGTTTCAGATCAATGTGGAAGAAGGCCGGCACTTGTGGGCCATGGTGTATCTGCTGCATCGCTACTTTGGCCGAGACGGCCGCGAGGAAGCCGAAGCGTTGCTGCAGCGGCGCAGCGGCGATGTGAACAATCCGCGCATCTTGGGAGCGTTCAATGAGCGCACACCGGACTGGTTGTCGCTGTTCATGTTTACCTACTTCACCGATCGCGACGGCAAGTTTCAATTGAGCGCCTTGGCGGAGAGCGGATTCGATCCCCTGGCTCGAACCACCAAGTTCATGTTGACCGAGGAGGCGCACCACATGTTCGTGGGCGAGAGCGGCGTGTCGCGCGTGATTCAGCGCACCTGCGAGGTCATGAATCAACTGAAAACCGACGATCCGCAGCTGTTGCGCGCGGCGGGCGTGATCGATCTGCCGACCATTCAGCGCTACATCAATTTTCACTACAGCGTGACCATTGATTTGTTCGGCGCCGACCAATCGAGCAATGCCGCGACTTTCTATAGCTCAGGCCTGAAAGGGCGCTACGAAGAGGGCAAACGCGCGGACGATCGTATTCTCAAAGGTCAGACTTACAAGGTGCTGGAGGTGCAGGGAGACCAGTTGGTCGAGAAAGACGCGCCGATGTTGAATGCGTTGAACGAGGTGTTACGCGATGATTTCATCAAGGACTCGGTCGCCGGCATTCAGCGCTGGAACCGGGTGATCGAGAAGGCGGGAATTGCGTGGCGTCTGAAGGTGCCGCACAAGGCGTTTCACCGGCAAATCGGCGCGCTGGCCGGCGTACACGTCTCACCGGAGGGGCGGATACTGAGTAAGGATGCGTGGCTGGCCCAACAACACGAGTGGCTGGCGACCCCTGAGGATCGCGCCTTCGTGGCGTCGCTGATGGGGCCGGTGACGGAGATTGGAAAATTTGCCCATTGGATCGCGCCGCCGGCGGTGAGTATCAATCGTCAACCGCCGAATTTTGACTATGTGCGCTTCAACTGAGGCGTGAGCCATGTCCGCAGTGCCGTCCAACAAGTTTGCCCGCCAGCATGTCATCGATCCGGAGATCTGCATACGGTGCAACACCTGCGAGGCGACCTGCCCCAGCCATGCGATCACGCATGATGCGCGCAACTACGTGGTGGATTTCAACGTGTGCAATGGCTGCGGCGCCTGCATCCCGCCCTGCCCGACCGGTGCCATCGACAATTGGCGCGACGTGGCACGAACCTCAGCCTATACGTTGCAGGA
>DATCDX010000263.1:0-2467 GCA_036510475.1 Steroidobacteraceae bacterium | reverse complement strand
TGCGTTTTCGGTATTGCCGACTTCCATCACCAAAATGCCGTCACGACTCAGATGCCGCCGCGCCGCGCCGAAGATCGTCCACACCGCATCCAAACCATCGACACCCGCGGCTAATCCTAAGCGCGGCTCGTGCCGGTATTCACGCGGCAGTCCGCGCATTTCCGCGCGTCCCACATAGGGCGGATTGCTGACGATGATATCGTAACGGCGGCCCCGCACCGCATCGAAATAATCCGATTTCAGCACCTTGACACGCTTGACGAGACCCAATCGACGCACGTTGCGACGGCAGACTTGCAACGCGGCGATGGAAACATCGACGGCATCCACTCGGGCCTGAGGGAAGGCATTGGCGCACGCCAGTGCGATCGCTCCTGAGCCGGTACCGATATCCAGAACTCGGCGTACTCGGCGAGCATCCACCCAGGGCTGAAAACGCTGCAGCGCGAGCTCGGCGATGGGCGAGCGCGGCACGAGAACACGCTCATCGACGTACAGTTCGAGACCGGCGAAGAAAGCGCGGTGCGTGAGGTACGGCAACGGCATGCGTTCGGCGATACGCCGCCGCAACAGCGCATCGATCCGCCCCGTGCGGCGCGGCGTCAGCGTCCGCGTGTAGGCGTCGCTGCCCAGCTCGTGCGCCAGGCCCGCGACATAGAACACCAATTCCGCCGCCTCATCGCGCGCCTCCGTGGTGCCATGGCCGAAATGCACCCGCGCACGCCGCAGCGCCCGCGCGCAGCGATCGATGGCGGCACCCACGGTTTCGCGCGCGCCCCTGGCGGCGTTTGCAGCGGCCGCCGCGCCGGCAGCCCGGCCGGCCGCGCCGGCTGCGGCGCCTATGTGAGATAATCGACGCATGACTACTCGATCCAAATTCCTGTACTTCGCGTTCTTCTGTGCGGTCGGCATTGCGGGCGCCGCCGCCGCGCTGGTCTGGCGCCACCCGGCTCCGATCGAATTAACCACCGGAACCTACATCACGCCCAGCCGCACGCTGCCGGATTTTAGCCTGATCGATCAGCGCGGTCAGAAATTTGGACCGGCGAATCTAAAAGGCCATTGGTCGCTGATGTTCTTCGGTTACACGAATTGCCCGGATTTCTGCCCCACGACGCTGACCACGCTGGCCGCGATGCGCAACGGCCTGCGCGCGAGCGGCAGCGCGGTGCTGCCGCAGGTTATTTTCATGTCGGTCGACGCCAAGCGCGATACCCCGGCGCAACTGGCCAAGTACATACCGAATTTCGATCCTAGTTTCATCGGCGTCACCGCCCCCGACCAAGCCACCATCCAAGCCGTCGCCCAGAAATTGGGTGTCTTCGTGAGCATCCTGCCAATATCCAAGGACACATATGCGGTTAATCACTCCACGGAGATATTCGTGGTGGATCCTGAAGGCAAACTCAACGCCATCTTGACCGGGCCATTCACCACGGACGCTTTACAGGCCGATTTCCGGCGCATCGTCGCCGGCCACGCGTGAGCGATGGCGGCCTGCGCGGCTGGCTGTTCGTCTGGCTGCAGTACCTGTTGCCGCAACATGCGCTATCGCGGCTGATACTGGCGGCTACCCGGGTGCGCACGCCCTGGTTCAAGAATTGGCTGGTGCGCGGCTTCCTCAAACTGTATGCCGTCGACATGAGCGAGGCCGCCGAGAGCGATCCCTATCGTTATGGCAGCTTCAATGAATTCTTCACCCGCGCCCTCAAAGACGGCGCGCGACCCATCGCCGACGACGCCCAGGTCATCGTCAGCCCCGCCGATGGCCGGATCAGCGAATCGGGAGTGATCGATCGCGAGCTGCTGGTTCAGGCCAAGGGCCGCTACTACCGGCTAACGGACCTGCTCGCCGCGCAACCCTGGGCAAGCCGCTTCGAAGGCGGCGCCTTTGCGACGATTTATCTCGCGCCCTTCAACTATCACCGCGTGCACATGCCGTTGCGCGGCGAGCTTGAGGCGACCGTATACGTACCGGGCCGCCTGTTCAGCGTCAACGCCGTTACTGCGCAGCATGTTCCTGGCTTGTTCGCGCGTAACGAGCGGGTGTTGACGCTGTTCGACTCAGGGCAGGGCCGGTTCGCGTTGATCATGGTGGGAGCGCTCAATGTGGGTAGCATGGCTACCGTCTGGGCGGGCGATATCACGCCCGCCGCGCGACGTGTGATCACCCAGGTAGCAGCGCCGCGCGTGGTATTGGAGAAAGGAGCGGAACTCGGCCGCTTCAACATGGGCTCCACCGTCATTCTCTTGTTCGAGCCGAATCGCGCGCGCTGGCACCCGCAGCTGGGAGCGGGCAGCGCGGTGCGGCTGGGGCAGTCACTGGGAGTTCTAACGTGATGCGCGTGCTCGGTGATGCTCGCTGACCATGCCACATGGGCTCAAGGCCGGCGCATCGCGTGAATGATTCCTGGCGCCCGGCGGCGAGTCTCGACGCTCTGCGGCGCCGCGCGGCCATGCTAGCGCG
>DATCDX010000262.1:0-20254 GCA_036510475.1 Steroidobacteraceae bacterium | reverse complement strand
AACGCGGCGACGGTGCCGGGTCCGCCAAAATCGGCGTGGGTGTAATCGATACCGGTATCGATCACGGCGATCTTGATGCCCTCGCCACGAAAGCCCGGGATGCCCTGCCAAACCGCCGGCGCGCCGATGAACGGTACGCTTTCCGCGTTATTCAAATGGTACTTGCCTACGGGCATGACCTCGGCCACTCCGGGGAGTGACCCTAGTCCTTCGAGCTCACTGCGGTCGATCCGCACTTTGATGCCGTTCACCGCGTCGCGGTAACGCGCCAGGACCTTGCCGCCGCGCGAGATGATGCTCGGAATCACGCCCGCTTGTTCCTGGTCGAGCCGCTGATGGATGGCGGCGTGTTCCGCGGGGGTGATGGTGTGGTCCGTTCTCTCGGCGCGCACCACCGCCACGGGATCGGAAGACAGTCTGACGACGACCACGACGCTCTGGTCGCCGCCGGCGGCAAAGGGGAGATGCGCAGGCTTGCGCACCGCGGTACCCAGGTAGTGCTTGAAACGGGTGGTTTGGGTGGAATTGGCGATGGCAGCGCTCTTGTTCGCCGCGAATGTCGGAAACATCAGTACCGACAACAGCAAGCCGCCCGCCACGCCCCGCGCGATTGAGAATTTATCCATGTATATCCCCTTATTTAATCTGTCCCTAGATCGGTGTCGCCACCGTTTCTTTTAGTCATCGACAGTGACACGAGATAAAAACGCAGGTCAATTCAACATAATCAAAAAAGCATCTAATTCACGCGAAATATCGAGGAATGCGGTGCAACATTAAGATATTTTAATGTTCCGTTTTCGCGAATCTGCGAGCCGGTCGTTACGCCAGGGTGTGGAAAACCTTTTGTACGTCATCGTCCTGTTCCAGCTTGTCGATCAGCGCCAGAACCTCGGTTGCCTGTGCTTCGGGCAGCTCGGTCGGCATGGCGCAGATATATTCGTGCTCTGCCGAGAGCGGGGCGATTCCACGCGCTTCGAGCGCTTCCTGTAGCTTGCCGAAATCGTTGAAAGCACAGCGGATCACCAACTGGGGTTCCCCCTTGTCGCCGCTGCTGTCGCCCATTTCCTCGAGACCGTGGTCGATGAGGTCCAGCTCCAGTTCGTCCTGGTCCTTGACGGCGGCGGGATTCAGACGGAACACGCCCATCTTTTTGAACAGAAAGCTGACGCTGCCGGTGGTGGCGAGATTGCCGGCGCCCTTGGTGATGATATTGCGCACGTTGCCGACGGTTCGAGTGGGATTGTCCGTGGCGGTCTCGACCAACAAGGCGACTCCGTGCGGCGCATAAGCTTCGTAGAGCACTTCCAGATAGTTGGCCGCTTCCTTGCCTGAGGCGCGGCGGATCGCGGCGTCGGTCTTGTCCTTCGGCATATTGACGGCGCGCGCGTTCTGCAGCACGCGCCGCAGCGTGGCGTTCGCCGCAGGGTCGGGACCGCCGGCGTGAACGGCCATCGCGATATCCTTGGCGACCCGGGTGAATTGTTTGGCCATGCGGTTCCAGCGAGCGAACATGGCGTGTTTTCTGACTTCGAATATGCGTCCCATGATATTGCGTCCTACGCGGCCTTATGCAGCCTGCTTCAGGACGCGCATGGTAGCAATACGCGGTCAAACAGCTAGACTTGCGGCTCCTTTCTCGAGGCGTCTCCTATGAGTGCAGTCCCGGCGGACCCGGCTTTAAGTTCCGCAAGCTTTCGCGACCTCGCGCTCTCGGAGGCCGTACTGCGTGCGCTCACCGATGTCGGCTACGAGTCGCCCTCTCCGATCCAGGCCGCGACCATTCCGGTGCTGCTGTCCGGTGCCGACATGCTGGGTCAGGCACAGACCGGCACCGGCAAAACCGCCGCTTTCGCGTTGCCGGCGCTGACGAAAATCGATCTGACCCGGCACGAGCCCCAGGTGCTGGTATTGGTGCCGACGCGCGAACTGGCTCTGCAAGTGTCGGAGGCCTTTCAGCGCTATGCCGCGCATTTGAAGGGCTTCCACGTGCTGCCCATCTACGGCGGCCAGAGCTATCAGCCGCAGCTCAACGCCCTACGGCGAGGGGTGCATGTGGTCGTGGGCACCCCCGGCCGCGTGATCGATCACATGAATCGGGGCACCTTGAAGCTCACCGGCCTGACCTTGCTGGTGCTGGATGAGGCCGATGAGATGCTGCACATGGGCTTCGTCGATGCCGTCGAGAGCATTCTCGAGCAGACGCCGCCGCAGCGGCAGGTGGCGCTGTTCTCCGCCACCCTGCCCGCGGCGATCCGCCGCATCGCTCAGAAGCATCTGCGCTCGCCGGTCGAAGTCACCATCAAGAGCAAAACCAGCACCGCGACCAACATCCGCCAGCGCTACTGGATGGTCAGCGGAATGCACAAGCTGGATGCGTTGACGCGCATTCTCGAGGCGGAGATCTTCGATGCCATGCTGGTGTTCACGCGCACCAAGCATTCGACGGTGGAACTGGCCGAGAAACTCGAGGCACGAGGCTTTGCCGCGGCGCCGCTGAACGGGGATATACCGCAACCGCAGCGTGAGCGCACCGTCGCGCGCCTGAAGGCGGGGCAGATCGATATCCTGGTCGCCACCGATGTCGCCGCCCGCGGTTTGGATGTCGAGCGCATCAGTCATGTCGTGAACTTCGATGTGCCCTACGACACCGAATCCTATGTGCATCGCATCGGCCGCACGGGCAGGGCGGGACGCAAGGGCGAGGCCATCCTGTTCATCGCGCCGCGCGAACGCAATATGCTGCGCGCCATCGAGCGCGCCACGCGGCAGGCCATCGAACCGATGAACCTGCCGAGCGTCGACGCCGTCAACACGCTGCGCATCGCGAAGTTCAAGCAAAAAATCATCGAGGCGGCCGCCCAAGGCGACGTCAGCGCCTACCGGCCGGTGCTGGAACAACTGGAGTCCGAAAGCGGCCTTACACTCATCGACATCGCCGCCGCGCTGGCGAGCTTGTCGCAGGGAAGCACGCCATTGCTGCTAGTGGGCAAAGCGGAGCGGCCGGTGCCGCCGCCGCCTGCGGGCCCCATTCACGAAGCTCACGCGCCTCAGGGCGGCCGCGGATTCGAACGCTCCGGGGCGGCCGAGCGCCCAGCGCCGTCGGAGCGCGCCGCACCGCCGGAGCGTACGCGGCCATCCGAGCGCACGAGGCCCTCGGAGCGTACTCGTCCGTCCGACCGCACACCACCCGCTGAGCGCACACGGCCATCCGACCGCGCAGGTCCGTCCGAAGACCCCGCCATGTCCGAGGTGCCGCATCGACCGCGATCATCAGCCACCGCCGGCCAAATGGAAACTTTTCGCATCGAGGTGGGGTCGGTACATGGTATCAAGCCCGGCAATATTGTCGGTGCGATCGCCAATGAGGCGGGGATCGAGGGTGTGCACATCGGCCGCGTGGATATCCGGGACGATCATAGTTTCGTGGACTTGCCCGAAGGCATGCCGAAGCAGATATTCAAAGATCTGCAAAGTGTGAGGGTGGCGGGCCGGGAACTACGCATCACGCGGGTTACCGAGAAGCCGCCCAAACCGGTGCGCGACCCGGCGGGCCGGCACGCTCCGCGCAAAATGCTGAGCCGCCGCCCCGTAAAGAAATGATGGTGCTTTGTTGTAACACTTGAGGAGTGAATCATGGGCAAGGGCATGGACCGAAAGAAGGAAGAGAAGAAGAAGCCGACCAAGACGCTGGAAGAGAAGCGGGCCGCAAAGAAAGAAAAGAAGCAAGCCCGGGGCTAGTACCGCGCCCCGGTGATGTTGACCGGTTGACAGGGCCTGGGGAGATAAGAAGCTGGAAGCCAACGAGCGGAGAACAGTTGGCTTCCAGCTTCTTAATCCCTCCAGACCCTTCGCATTGGACCGACGTACATCACTGCGCAGACGGGGCAGTTCGGGTGTCTTTTGCGCCGTGGTGTCGAGCGGCACGAGAGTGCGCCAGCGAGGTTCAAGCCGTTGCCGGGCAACTGCTGCCCCCCGTTGCCCGGCAACGGCTTGAAGCTGGCGGGCGAAGCTCTAAGCCGCGTCCGCCGCTGCGCAAGCCGTAGAATGGCAGAACTCATGAAATTTTCCGCAATCAAGTGCTTGGTCGCCGCCAATGTGCTGGTGTTCATTCTGCAGAGCCTGTCGAAAGGGGCGCTGGACGAACTCTTCGCTCTGTGGCCGCTGCAACCCGTCGACGGCCAAGTGTATTTTCACTTCTGGCAGATCGTTACCTACGCGTTCTTGCACGGTAACGTCACCCATATCCTGTTCAACATGCTGGGCCTGTGGATGTTCGGCACGGAGATCGAGCGTTACGTCGGGCCGCGCCGCGTGCTGGCGTGTTATTTCGCATCGGTGGTCACCGCTGCGCTCAGCCAGCTGTTCGTGCCCGTCCTGTTCGGCGCGCCGCCGGCGCCGACCATCGGCGCTTCGGGAGGCGTATTCGGCCTGCTCCTGGCGTACGCTTTCTTGTTCCCGAACCGCAAAGTCATTCCGCTGATCCCGCCCATTCCGATGCCGGCGTGGTTGTTTGCGGTGCTGTATGCGGGCGTCGAACTTTTCCTGGGCGTTACGGGAACTCTATCCGGAATCGCGCATTTTGCGCATCTGGGCGGCATGGTCGGCAGCGCCTTGGTGATCATGCGATGGCGGCGCGCGCGCGGCGGCCGGTGAGCCTAAGCCGAACCCATACCCGCGGCGGCCGGAACCGGCTAGTCTACGGCCAATGAAGCGACAGATGCTGAAGAGCGCCGTGTATTTATCCGCATTGCTGTGCGCGGCGGCCCCGGCGCATGCGGAGTGGGTGACTCGCGTCACCGACGGCATCATGGGCACGCGGATCACGGTGGAGTTGTGGGCCGATGACAAGGCGAAGGGCGAGCAGGCAATCGACGCCGTGCTCGTGGAAATGCGCCACATCGATGACTCGATGAGCACCTACAAGCCCACCAGCGAGGTCTCTTTGGTCAACGCCCGGGCGGCGGACGGCCCGATGCGGATCAGCAAGGAGTTATTCGATTTACTGACCACAGCCAGAGAGTATTCGGTCATCACCGACGGCGCATTCGACATCACCTATGCGAGCGTCGGTTACATGTACGATTTTCGCAAACACATCCACCCGGACGAAGCGCAAATCGACGCGGCGCTGCCGGCCATCAATTACCGTCACGTGCTGCTCGACCCCAAGAATCAGACAGTGCAATTCTCGCAGAAGGGAGTGCGCATCGATTTGGGCGGTATCGCCAAAGGTTACTCGGTGGATGGCGGCATCGATGTATTGAAGACGCTCGGCTTTACCCGGGCGTATGTCTCCGCGGGCGGCGACAGCCGCATCATCGGCGATCGCTTCGGCAAGCCGTGGATGGTCGGCATTCGCGATCCGCGCAAAGGCGCGGGTTCGGTGATCGCACGCATTCCCTTGGTCAACGCCGCCATTTCCACCTCAGGCGATTACGAACGCTTCTTCGAAGAGAACGGCGTGCGCTACCACCACATCATCGATCCGCACACCGGTCATTCCGCGAGCAAGGTGCGCAGCGCCACGGTGATCGGGCCGTACGCCACACGCACCGACGGCTTGTCCAAGACCGCCTTCGTGTTGGGACCGGAGAAGGCCATGGAGATCTACAATCGCATTGACGACATCGACGCGATCATCGTCAAAAACGACGGTACGGTGATCTATTCCAAGGGGATAGATCCGGCGCGGAGCCGGTAACATTCAAGCTACGCTGCTATGGGCATTGCTGTTCGGCTCGATCGGCTTGGGATTTTTCCTCTATGGCAAGAAGCAGAGAGCGGTGGTGCCGCTGCTCTGTGGGCTGGCGCTGATGCTGTTCCCGTACTTCGTGTCCAATGTCATGCTGCTGGTGGCGATCGGAGCGCTGCTCATCGCGATACCCTACTTCCTGCGGCTGTGAGCGGCGTTGCGGCGGCGCTCACAGCCGAGCAGATGCCGGCCGCCCGCGCGACGTCAATCGCGAAAATTGTTGAACTGCAGCGGTACCCCGACGTCCGCCTTGCGCAGAAAGGCGATGGCTTCCTGCAAGTCGTCGCGTTTCTTGCCCAACACGCGCACCTTCTCGCCCTGTATCTGTGCCTGCACCTTGAGCTTCGAATCCTTGATGAGGCGCGAGACCTTCCTGCCGGCATCGGCATCGATGCCATGCTTCAGAATCGCGAGTTGCTTGGCCCTGGCGAGATTGATCTCGGGGTCTTTGACTTCGAGACAGGCGACGTCGATGCCGCGTTTGGCCAGCTTGAGCTTGAGGATTTCCAGCATTTGTTTGAGCTGAAAGTCGGCCGGCGCGGTCAGGGTTACCGTCCATTCCTGAAGCTCGAACGACGCATCCGTGCCTTTGAAGTCGAAGCGCTGTCCGAGCTCGCGGATCGCCTGATCGACCGCATTCGTGAGTTCATGGGTGTCTATTTCGGAAACGACGTCGAAGGATGGCATAGCCTCAACGATACCCGCGCGCCTGCAAAGTGAACAGCTTGGCGTAGCGGCCGTCCGCGGCCATGAGCGAATCATGACTGCCGCGTTCGACGATGCGGCCTTCCTCGAGAACCAATATTTGGTCGGTCATGCGAACCGTGGAGAATCGGTGCGATATCACGATCGCAATGCGGTTCCGTGTGAGCTCACGAAAATGCTCGAAAACCTCCGCTTCGGCGCCCGCATCGATGGCCGCGGTCGGTTCGTCGAGCACCAAGATGTCCGCCTCATTGCGCATGAAGGCGCGCGCCAGGGCGATTTTCTGCCATTGGCCGCCCGACAACTCGCGCCCATCCTTGAACCACTTGCCGAGCTGGGTGTGATAACCCGCCGGCAGCGTATCGACGAACTCCGCGGCCAGACCCTGGGTCGCGGCGCTGCGCCAGCGCGCCTCGTCGTCGAAGGCGCGCACGTCGCCCGCGCCGATATTCTCGCCCACCAGCATTTGGTAGCGGGCGAAGTCTTGGAAAATCACGCCGATCCGCTGGCGCAGCGTGGTCTCGTGCCACTCTTGCAGGTCGAGTCCATCCAGCAGAATTCTGCCCTGGGTGGGGCGGTATAGACGGGTGAGCAACTTGATCAGGGTGGTTTTTCCCGAGCCGTTTTGTCCCACCAACGCCAGGCTCTCGCCCGGTTTGACGTGTAGATCGATGCCCGATAAGGCAGGCGAATTGGCATCGGGATAGACAAACTCGACGCCTTCGAAGCGGATGCCGTCGCCGGGGCTGGGACCTTGCTTCTGGGTACCGCCGCCGCTGCCGATGGGTTGCTCCAAGTACTCGTAGAGATTGGAAAGATAGAGATTGTCTTCATACAGGCCGCTGATGGCCGACAGCGCAGCGCTCACCGCTGTCTGTCCCTGGCGGAACAGCATCAGGTACATGGTCATTTGTCCGACGGTCATGGCGCCGAGGACTGTTTCCACGGCGATCCAGACATAACCGCCGTACAAGGTCGCCGTGCCCAACAGGCCTAAACCAAACCCCCAGGCATCGCGGCGCAAGGTCAGGTCACGATCTTCTCGATACAGGCGCGTGAAGATCTCGCGGTAGCGGTCGAGCAGTCGCGGCCCGAGCTCGAACAGCTTGACTTCTTTCGCGTGATCCTCGCGCGCCAACACGGATTCCAAATAGATTTGCATTCTCGATTCCGGCGCGCGCCAACGGAACAGGCGAAAGGCCTCGCCCGAGAATTTCGCCTCGGCCAGGAACGCGGGCAGTCCGGCCAGAATCAGCAGTACCACCGCCCAGGGGGAGAAGCGGACCAACAGCCCGCCGAAGGAAATCAGCGAGATGGCGTTTTGCAACAGACCGAAGGTGCGCATCACCAGGCTCAGCGGACGGCTCGAGGCCTCACGGCGGGCGCGCGTCAACTTGTCGTAAAACTCTGAATCCTCGAATTGCGTCAAATCCAGCGTCAGCGCCTTTTCCAGGATCATGACGTTGACCCTTTGGCCGAGTTGCGCGCGCAGCAAAGATTGCGCGAGAGAAATCCCGCGCTGGGCCATGGCGATGGCGGCGACCAGCACGGCCTCGAGCGCGACGAATTTCACCACTTCCGTGAGCAGCGTCGCACCACTGTGCCGGTGCCAATCGGCGGCATGGATCACGGCATCGACGATTTGCGCACCGACATAGGCGACTCCCGCCGGCAGTACGCCCGCCACCAGCGTGAGCAGGGCGAGGGTGATGCTCAGCGTCTTATTGGTGGTCCAGACCAGTTCCAACGCGCGACGGCTGTACGCGAACACTCCGAGCAGGCCGCGCGCGGCGGAGCCATTGGCGGCTGCGGTGGGCGCCGCACTCGGGGCGAATGGGTGGGGGTGTGCCGCCAAGGATGCGCTACTTCACCAACCGCAGCGAGAACGGGTAGCGGTACGGCTTGCCGTCGCTTACCTGAATGGCGGCGATGATCACGAGTACCAGGTTGACGATGCCCAAAATCCACAGCAGCAAGAACCCGATCAGGAGCAGCGCCAACACGGCGAACACCAACCCCAGCAGCCATATGGTGATCTGGAAATTCAGTGATTCCTTGGCTTGCGTTCCGACATAGGGCATGTCTTTCCCCTTGGCGAGCCAGATGATCAACGGCCCGAGAATCGTCAGCAGCACCAGGCCGCCGAAAGGGAAAAAAATCAGGCTGCTGCCGCCCAGGATCCAGAGCAGGCCGCAAAGATGAGCGGCCATCGCCCAGTGGCGCTCTTCGGCGCCTGCTTCACCGACTGTATCGTGGTCGATCATGTGTTTCCTCGACGCTTGAGAATGTACGGGGTCGCGGCGAATGCCGATGTCCGGGGTCTATAATGCCCAAATTCGTATAGGCTGGTATGGCGGAGAAGTCGTGAAATTCAAGCCCTTGCTCGATCGTTGGAAGAAAGATGCGGCGCCGGTGCGGACGGCGAAAGAATACGCGATGCGCCTGAGTTTGGACGACGCCGCGCGATTGCATGCCTTGGTAGAGCTATTTCCGGGCCGCTCGGTGGAGGTGATCGTCACCGACCTGCTGCATGCCGCTCTCGATGAAATCGGTGCGGCCATGCCCTATGAACCCGGCCCGAAGGTGATTTCGCGCGACGATCATGGCGATCCGGTGTACGAAGACTTAGGTCTCACTCCGCGGTTCGTCGAGCTTACCCGCAAAATCAAAAAAAGCATCGAGGCGGAAACTTAAAAAATAACGGGCGGCTTAGGATTGGCGCCGGCCATCCGCCGCCGCGCAGCGCCGGGGCTGGGGCAGGGCTTGACGCTGGCGGCTCTGGGCGGCGATACTCGATTGCATGTCGACCTCCTACATTCTTCGCAACACCGGGTGGTGGCGCACGCTCCTCTAGGAGTGGGCGCTGGTCGTTCCGTTTTAATCTAATTCGTTTGTCCAGAAACCCATCTCCGCCTCAAAGCCGGTGCTGGGTTTTTTGTTGTCCGCAAGATTTGTAGGTTCCGCAGCATGAAGCCACCTTTTGACATCGCAGCCGATCTCGATACGCCGGTGTCGGCCTATTTGAAGCTGGCGCCGTTTCGGCCGAGATTCCTGCTGGAAAGCGTCGAGGGCGGCGAACGCCTGGCGCGCTACTCCTTCATCGGCTTCGGTGACTGCCTGGAAGTGCGCTTGGATGCGTCGGGTCTGTATGTGGGCGGCGTGCGTTCACCCAGGCCGCAATCCAAAATCGAATTTTTGGCTGCTCTGCGCAGTGCGCTGGCACAGGCCCCGCAACCGCGCCCGGAAGTGCCGGGGGTGCCCTTGCTCGGCGGCCTGGTGGGCTACACGGCCTATGATGCGGTCCGGTATTTCGAGCCCGTGCAGCGTCTGCGGCTGGATCAAACGCAAACGCCGCATGCGCACTATGTGGCGCCGCGCTCGCTGCTGATCTTCGATCACCTGACGCGCGGCGTGGCGGTGCTGCACGACGGCAGCGAAGCGGAGCGGCAAAGCCTGCGCCGCGAGATCATTCGCGCCTTGCGCGGCGCCGTGCCGGCCATGCGCGCGCCTGGGCGCTTCTCAGCGGCGACTCCGTCGCTGGCGGAAACGGCGCATGCGGCCCGGGTGCGCCGGGTGCAGGAATACATCGCCGCGGGCGATGTCTATCAGCTGGTGCTGGCATCGCGATTTGAGGGCCGGCACGCGCTGGCGCCGTTCGAAGTGTATCGGGCGCTGCGCTTGCTCAATCCCTCGCCCTATATGTTCTATTGCGAATTGGGCGACGTCACGGTGGTGGGCTCTTCGCCGGAGGCATTGGTGAAATCCCACGGCGGATACGCGCAATTGCGCCCGATAGCAGGCTCGCGGCCGCGCGGCAACAATGACGCGCGCGACGCCGCGCTGGAGGCGGAGCTGTTGGCGGACCCGAAGGAGAACGCGGAACACGTGATGCTGGTCGATCTGGCTCGCAACGATTTGGGGCGGGTGGCCGCCGCGGGTTCGATCGTGGTCGACCCTTATCGGGTGATCGAGCGCTACAGCCACATCATGCACATGGTCAGCGGCGTCAACGGCCGGTTGGCGCCCGGACAGGATGCGTTCGACTTGTTTGCCGCGACTTTTCCCGCGGGCACCTTGGTGGGGGCTCCGAAAGTGCGCGCAATGGAAATCATTGATGAACTCGAGCCGGTGGGGCGGCAACTGTACGGCGGTACGGTAGGCTACTTCGGCCGGCACGGCGACATGGACCAAGCGATTACGATCCGCACGCTGGTGTTCCAAGGCGACTCGTATAGCTACCAGGCAGGCGGCGGCATCGTCGCGGACAGCGTGCCGGCGGCCGAATATGCGGAGTTGATGGCGAAGAGCGCGGTGCTGCGCAGCGCGCTGGAGCTTGCGGCGGAGGGTCTTTGAGATGCGGCCTCATGTGTTGCTGATCGATAACTATGATTCTTTCACCTATAACCTGGTGCAGGCGTTCCTGGTGTTGGGCGCAGAGGTCGACGTACATCGCAACGACGCCATCACCGTCGAGCAGGCGCTGGCGCAACACCACACCCACCTGGTGATTTCACCGGGACCCGGCACGCCGCAGGATGCGGGAGTCTCCAAGCGCATGATCGAGGCATTCGCCGGGCGCATGCCGATTTTCGGTGTTTGCCTCGGCCATCAGTCCCTGGTGGAAGTGTTCGGCGGCAAGGTGGTGCGCGCGGCGCGCTTGATGCACGGCAAGGTCTCACCCGTGATGCATGATGGCCGGGGACTGTATGCGGGCATGCCGCGCGACTTCGAAGCGGGGCGCTATCACTCGCTGATCGCCGCAGCGGACAGCATTCCGGACATGCTCGAAATCACGGCGCGCACCGCGGAAGGGGAAATCATGGGGGTTCGGCATCGATCGCTGCCGATCGAGGGCGTGCAATTTCATCCGGAAAGCGTGCTCACGCCGCAAGGCCCGGTGCTCATGGGCAATTTCCTCAAACATGGCTTCCTTAAGCGATAGCGCCGTGCATAGCCCACGCCACACGCTGGAGCGATTGCTGGAACGACGCGATTTGAGCGAAGTCGAGGCTGCGGCGCTGCTCACGTCTCTGACCACTCCGGAACTCGCGCCCGCCATGGCCGGCGCATTGTTGGCCGCGCTGCGCGCCAAGGGCATCACCGCCGTGGAGGTGCGCGGTTTTGCTGGTGCCATGCGCAATCTGGCGCGCAAGCCGGCGCTGCCTGCGGAACTCGATGCCATCGATATCGTCGGCACGGGCGGCGACTCTTCCGGCAGTTTGAATTTGTCGACCGGCGCTGCGCTGCTCGCGGCCGCCTGCGGCTTGCCGGTGGTGAAACACGGCAATCGCTCCATATCCAGCCGCAGCGGCAGTGCGGACTTGATCGAAATGCTGGGGCTGAAGCTGCCCCTTGATGAAACCCAAGCGGCACGATGCTTCGCCGCCACGGGATTCACTTTTTTGTTCGCGCCCTACTTTCATCCGGCGATGAAGGCGTTGGCGCCGATCCGCGCCGCTCTCGGCGTGCGCACCGTCTTCAACTTGTTGGGGCCGCTCACCAATCCCGCCGCACCGCCTTATCGCCTGATCGGCGCCTACGATGCGGCAACCGCCGAGCTGATGGCGGGCACCTTGGCCGGCATGCCGATCAAACGCGCCTGGGTGGTGCACGGCGCCGCCGGCTGGGACGAGGCCACGCCCGTCGGCCCCTTCCTCGCGTTCGATGTGACACCCGAACAGGTCCGCCGCCTCGAAATCGATCCGCGGGAATTCGGGCTTACTCCCTGCACACTCGCCGACCTCGCGGGCGGCGACGCCGCGGCGAATCTCGCGGCGTTGTGCAGCGTGTTCGAGGGTCGAGACCGCGGCGCTCATCTGGCGGCGTTGGCGCTGCAATGTGGTCTGGCATTGTTCATCTCCGGACGGACGGATTCCATTGCCGCCGGCATCGACCTGGCGCGGGCCACGGTGCACAGCGGCCGAGCGCAAGCCTGGTTGCAGGGGTTGCGGCAATTCGCGGCGCAACAGCTGAATCAAGGAGTGCCATGAGCGGCTTTTTGGATGATATGGCGCGCTCCAGCGCGGCGCGCGTGGCCCGGGCCGCCGTACACGAATCCATTACCGCCTTGGAACGGCGCGCTCGCCAGGCGCCGCGCGCCGCGCCGCTGCGCCTGGCGCCGGGATTCGACGTCATTGCGGAACTGAAGTTGCGTTCTCCCGCCGTCGGGCGCTTGGGCGATCGCAGCGACGATTGGCTGGGACAAGTGGCCGCATACGCGCGTGGCGGCGCAGCGGCTGTGTCGGTGCTGACCGAACCCACGCGCTTCGACGGATCCTTAGAGCATTTGCGCCAGGCGGCCGAGGTGCTGGCGGCTCTTGGCGTGCCGGCGATGCGCAAGGACTTTCTGGTCGACCCCTATCAAGTGTTGGAGGCGCGGGCGGCGGGAGCGGGTGGCGTCCTGGTGATCCTGCGGATGCTGCCGCGGCAGCGAATCATCGAACTGCTGGAAGTGGCGTCGGAGCATCGCCTGTTCGTGCTGTTGGAGGCGTTCGACGCAGCGGATTTGGAACTGGCGCGCGACTTGTTGGGCTCGCGCGGCGAATCACGCGAGCCGGTGTTGGTCGGTGTCAATAGCCGCGACTTGCAGACGCTGCAAGTCGTGCCGGAACGTTGTGCGGCTCTCGCACCGCTGCTCCCAGCCGGCCACTGCGCCGTTGCCGAGAGCGGCGTTACTTCGGCGGCGGATGCGCAGCGCATGATGCAACACGGCTATCGTCTGGCGTTGATCGGCACCGCGTTGATGACGTGCGAGGACCCGTCGCAGCTGCTTCGCGAAATATTCAAGGCGACACGGACAGTAACGGCTTAAATGGCTACACTCGGCTCCATGTGGATAAAAATTTGCGGTATCACCAGCGCGGATGCGGTTGCGGCGGCCGCTGCCGCCAACGTCGACGCGATTGGCTTCGTGTTCGCGCCCAGTCCGCGACAGGTGACCCCCGGACAAGCGGCGCAGCTGGCGGCGCTTGCGCCCCCGGGTATTTTGCGCTTCGCGGTGGCGCAGCACCCATTGCAAATGAAAGTCGAGGAGATTTGCCGGATTCTCAAACCGGACTATTTTCAAACGGACGTCGAGGACTTGCGCGAGCTGAAAATTCCGGCGCATGTCAAAGTGCTGCCGGTGGTGCGCTTCGGCCGCAAGACGCCGAACCCACTGCCGCCGTGGATGTTGTTCGAGGGCCCGTCGAGCGGCATCGGCGAGATGGCCGATTGGGGCAGAGCCGCGGAACTGGCGCGGCAAACGGAAGTGATTCTCGCCGGCGGTTTGTCCGCGCAAAACGTCGCTGAAGCCATCCAAGCGGTGCGGCCGTTCGGGGTGGATGTGAGCAGCGGTGTGGAGGAAGTTCCCGGCGTCAAGGATCCCGCGAAAATCCACGAATTCGTACTGGCTGCGCGCGCCGCCGCCGCACGCTTGGAGAGTGAGTCATGAACTCGCCGCTGCGCGCTGCCGCGCTCAAGCCTGAATTTCCAGATGACCGGGGCCGTTACGGTGCCTTCGGCGGACGTTATGTTCCGGAAACCTTGGTGCCGGCGCTCGACCGTCTGCAAGCGGGCATCGACCGGTATTTGCGCGATGCTGATTTTCAAGCGGATTTCACTCGGGAACTGAAAACCTGGGTGGGCCGCCCGACCGCGTTGACCCATGCGCCTAGTTTGAGCAAACGCTGGGGCGCGGAGGTTTGGCTCAAGCGTGAGGACCTGGCGCACACGGGCGCGCACAAGATCAACAATGCCGTCGGGCAAACGCTGCTGGCGAAGCGCCTCGGTGCCAAGCGCATCATCGCCGAAACCGGTGCGGGACAGCATGGCGTCGCGAGCGCCGCGGCCGCCGCGCGGCTGGGAATGCCCTGCGTGGTTTACATGGGAGCGGTGGATGTCGAACGTCAGGCGCTCAATGTCGGACGCATGCAATTGCTGGGCGCCACGGTCGTGTCGGTCACGGGCGGCGACAAAACCTTGCGTGCCGCCATCGACGAGGCGCTGCGCGATTGGGTGTCCGATCCCGACGGCACGTACTATTCAATAGGTTCGGCGGTGGGACCTCACCCCTACCCATACTTGGTGCGCGAGCTGCAGGCGGTGATCGGGCGCGAAGCGCGGTCGCAAATGCTGGAACTCGCCGGGGGCTTGCCGGATGTCGCCGTCGCCTGCGTGGGCGGCGGCTCGAATGCCATCGGCCTGTTTCACCCATTCTTGAGCGACGCCGGCGTAAAGCTCCTCGGTGTGGAAGCCGGCGGCCGCGGCACCGGTCTCGGCGACAACGCGGCCTCGCTGACTTTTGGCAGTCCCGGCGTATTGCAAGGCAGCTACACCTTGATTTTGCAAGATGCCTTTGGCCAGGTGCGGGAAACTCATTCGGTATCGGCGGGTCTTGATTATTCCGGGGTCGGCCCGGAGCACGCCTACTTGATGGCAAGCGGCCGCGTCGCGTATGAATCGGCGACCGACGAGCAGGCATTGGACGCGCTTGCCGAGTGCGCGAGGTATGAGGGTATTCTGCCGGCCATCGAAAGCGCGCACGCGTTTTTCGGCGCGCGGCGCTATGCCGAAGCTCACTCCGGCGCGCGAATTCTCATTGGCTGTTCCGGGCGGGGCGACAAAGATATGTCGATCCTGCAGCACACCGTATTGAAGGATGTGCGCTGACCATGGCGCCGCGTGACACGATCAGCACGGCGATTCAGGCGGCTGTGACGCGTGGTCGACCGGCGTTGGTGGGCTTTCTCACGGCGGGATTTCCGACGCGCCGCCAATTCAAGGACAACCTCGCGGCCGTGGCCGGTGCCTGCGACGTGGTTGAAATCGGCGTGCCCTTCAGCGATCCGATGGCCGACGGCGCCACCATTCAGCGGGCGAGCTTCGCGGCGCTCGCCGAGGGCGTCACGCTGCCGTGGATCTTGGAGGAGCTCAAATCCATCCAGCCCGCGCTTGCCACGCCCATTCTGTTGATGAGCTACCTGAATCCCTTGCTGAGTTTCGGGCTGGATGTGCTGCCCCCGGCTGCCGCGGCGGCGGGCGTGGCTGGATTCATCGTGCCCGATTTGCCGTTCGAGGAGAGCGCGGATCTGAAGCGAGCGCTCGACGTTCAAGGCCTGGCGCTGGTGCAAATGGTGACGCCGGTGACGCCCGCGCCGCGCCTGGCGATGCTGTGCCGGGAGGCCAAGGGTTTCGTGTACGCGGTAACGATGACGGGCACCACCGGCAAGTCGAACAATGGAGTTGCCGCCGAGGTATCGTCAGAGGTGCTTGAGTACATGGACCGGGTCAAGCGTTGCTCGGCGGTACCGGTATGCGCGGGGTTCGGCATCCGTTCCCAGGAACAGGTAGCGCGCTTCGCGGGCCACGTGGACGGCGTGGTGGTGGGCTCGGCCTTGGTCGAGACTTTGGAGCGAGGAGAGGATGTGAGGGCCTTTTTGGGGTCATTGCGCCTTCCATGAAACGGGTTTTTCGGGCCGCATTGCTGGTCCAGGTGGCGCATGCGCGCAATGTGCTGGTGACCGCGGGGATTCCGTGTGAAATGCGCAACCAGTACCTGGCGGGCGCCATGGGCGAGCTGCCGATGCTGGAAACTTGGCCGCAACTATTCGTCGACGATGCGGATGAACAAGCCGCTCTGCGCGCCTTGGCCCGCGCTGCCTCGACGCCTGTGGGCGAGCCTTGGATTTGCGCCGGATGCGGGGAAGAACTCGAACCGCAATTCACCAGCTGCTGGCGCTGCGGCGCCGCGCCAAACTAGAGCCACCGATTCTATAAATGCACCCCATGTGCCAGCGCCGATGGGAGCGACACGTGGGGGCAATACGTTGCATAAATCAGCCCTAAAGCACCTTTGCGATCAAGCGTTTAAATGCCGTGTCAGACAAACACTGACAGGAAATCGCTTGATGTCTGAGCCGAGGTTCAGCGCCTATCTCTGGCGACGGTGCGCTGCACAGGTTACAAATCAAGGTGTGTTCAGTGTAACGATTACACGGACGCGAACAGGAGATTTGTAATGAATAGTGTGAGTTTTAGTTTTCCCGATCGTCCGGTGCCTTTGTCGCCGATGCCCGTAGCCGCCGCCGCCGCCGCACCCGTAACTGTGGTGGCCGTGGCCGCGCTGCCGGCCGCGACGGCTTTGACGTCCGTCGGTCCTCTGCTGGGAGCATCGTCGGCCATGCAAGAGGTATTTCGACTGATCGAGCGGGTCGGACCCACCGAAGCCAGCGTGCTCTTGACGGGAGAGAGCGGCTCCGGCAAGGAACTGGCCGCGCAATCGATTCACGAGAGCAGCCAGCGGCGGGGAGGACCGTTTATCGCCATCAATTGCGGTGCGATACCGGCCGGGCTGATTGAAGCGGAATTATTCGGCTACGAGAAGGGAAGCTTCACCGGGGCGGTGCGCGCGCACGCCGGCGTGTTCGAGCGGGCGCAGGGCGGCACCTTGTTGCTCGACGAAGTCACCGAAATGCCGCTCGACATGCAGACGCGGCTGCTGCGCGTTCTGGAGACTCGAAAGTTCTACCGCGTCGGCGCCAGCACTGAGTTTACCTCGGATGTGCGCGTCATCGCCGCTACCAACCGCTGCCCCTTGCAGGCCGTGCAAAAGGGTCAGCTGCGCGAGGACTTGCTGTACCGTCTGGCGGTATTTCCGATCGCCTTACCGTCGTTGCGCAGCCGCGGCAACGACGTGGAGCTGCTGGCGGAGCACTTCTTGGCGGAATTGAATGCGCAGGCGGGGACGCAAAAACGCCTGTCGGCGCTGGCTCGGATCACGCTGAGACAGCATAGTTGGCCCGGCAACGTGCGCGAGCTCAAGAATTGCATCGAGCGCGCCTTCATTCTCGCCGACTCGACGCTTGAGCTTGCGCCACTGATTCAAAGCGGCGGTACCAGTGCTCCGGAGCAGCACAGCGGCGCTGCGCGCCTGGACATCCGCGTCGGCTCGCGCATCCACGACATGGAGCGTTCGTTGATCGAAGCCACGCTCGATTATTTCAAAGGCAACAAGCGGCGGGCGGCCGATGCGCTGGGTTGCAGTCTCAAGACACTGTATAACAAGCTCAACGGATATTCGCAGAGTCAAGAGTGCGCGAATTCATAAGCGCCCATCAGGAGGATAAGACGTGTCAAGAGTATTGATCGCGGACGATCATGCGGTAGTTCGAGCCGGCTTCAAGCAGTTTCTCGAAGCCGATGCCAGCATCAAAGCCGTGGGCGAGGCCGCCAGCGGCAACGAGACTCTCGATCTGCTGCGGGAGCAAGAATGGGATTTGGTGTTGCTCGATATTCACATGCCCGATCGCAGCGGCTTGGACATCCTGCGGCACATTCAAACGGGACATCCCAGCGTTCGGGTGTTGGTGATGAGCGGGCTGCCGGAGCAGCAATATGCCGTCAATGTCCTGCGGGCTGGGGCGAGCGGCTATCTATCCAAAGACAGTGCGCCTGAGGAGCTGATGAAAGCGGTTCGCACCGTACTGTCCGGTCGCCGCTATGTCAGCGCGGCCCTCGCGGAGATTCTGGTGGCCGACCTTGACGGCGATCCGGACAAGCCGCTGCACGCCCGCCTGTCGACGCGGGAATTCCAGATTTTTTGTAAGCTGGCAGCGGGGCGCGGCGTTTCGGATATCGCCAACGAACTGAGCCTGAGCGTGAAAACCGTGAGCACGTACAGAAGCCGAATCTTGGAAAAAATGAGCTTTACGGCGAACGCCGATATTACGTCGTATGCCTTGCGCAACGGACTCATTCAATAATGGAGCGTTGTGAGAATCATCCTACACCTGAACCCACGAACGGCGCGTGGTCGGTCTGTGAGCCTTGGCGCTAGACTGCGACAAGAGAGATTACAACTATGGAAGCAATGTTAATGGCTGAGACCTTGAGAGTCTTGCTCGTCGAAGACTCCAAAGTGTTGACGGAACGGCTGACCGAAGCCATTCGGCAGATCGCGGACGTCGAATTGATCGGCACTGCGGATACCGAGGCGGCGGCGCTTGCCGCCGTCAAACGCGACGCCGTCGACGTAATCATTCTGGACCTGCATTTGAAACAGGGGACGGGCTTCGGTGTCATGCGGGCGCTGGCGGGTACCCAGTTGAAGCCTCGCATCGTCGTTCTGACGAACTACGATTTGCCCGAATATAAGAATGCCGCCATCGCGCTCGGCGCAACGCACTTTTTGGATAAGGCCCGCGATTACGGCCGTCTACCGGAAGTGTTGCACGAGATTTCCGAGTCACACCGCACGCAGCATTGAGCGGTCCTGACGCCACTGCGCGGTACTTGTGCGGGTCGGTTTAACAGGAAAAGTCCTGACAGCGTCCCTCTGACATTGACGTAAGGTCTACAGTGACCGCTGCATTTTCTACACGGCAGCAAAGTCGCACTTTGAAATAGCCGCCAGCGTGGCGCTTTTATGCGACATTTCATTGGCACGCGGCTTGCTTAATTCCTTACCTGGGGCCCCGGCGGTTCAAGAGGAGACAGGAAATGCCCATCGAATATTCGAAATTGACGCAGAGCGTAATCGCCTGCGCCGCCATTTTATTGGGATTGGCCGCCTGTGCCAGCACTCCTATCCCGAACGAGAAGATCGCCGTCGCGAAGTCATCGGTGGAACGTGCCGAGCGGGCCGGTGCTCCTGAACTTGCACCGGTCGAAATGTCGACCGCGCGGGATAAGCTGGCGCGTGCCGAGAAGGCCGTCGCCGACCATGACGCGAAACCTGCAACCCTGTTGGCCGAGCAGGCCGATGTGGATGCGCAGCTTGCCGAAGCGACCGCACAGCAACACCGCTCGCATAAGGCGGCTACGGAGTTCGACGCTAGCATGCAGGCGTTGCGTCAGGAATCCCAGCGCAGTTCGCAACCCACAGAATAAGGTATTTTCATGAACGCCAAATTACTTGCTGGAATGGGCGTGTCGCTGGCGCTATGTGCCTGCGCCACGACGCCTAAACCGAACGCCGCGCTGGAGAGCGCGCGCAGCACCGTGCAGTCGGCCGAAGCCGATCCCAACGTGAACAAATACGCGGCCCTGGATTTAGAGGCGGCGAAGAAGCAATTGGCGGTTGCCGAGACCGCGGCGCTGCATCATAAGGACGCGGATATCGATCAGCCCGCCTATCTGGCCGCACAGACGGCGCGGCTCGCGCAGGCGCACGCGGCTGCGAAGGCGGATGATGCGAGGGTGGCGGCGGGTCAGGCCGAGCGCGACAAGATCATACTTGCAGCGCGCAGCCGCGAAGTCAACAACGCGCAAGCGGCCACCGCTAATGCGCAAGCGTCCGCAGCTCAAGCGACGGAGCAAACTGCGCGCGTGCAAGCAGAGCTCGATGCGCTCAAGGCCAAACCCACGCCGCGCGGCTTGGTGCTGACGCTCGGCGATGTGCTGTTCGACACGGGCCGGGCGGAATTGAATCCCGGCGCCGCCCGCAAGCTGGATCAACTAGCGCAGTTTCTGAACGAACATCCCGAACGACGGGTGGAAATCGACGGATTCACCGACAGTGTGGGCTCGGATTCCTATAATCAGGATTTGTCGAGCCGCCGTGCCGATGCGGTCAAATCGGCGCTGTTGTCGCGCGGCATAGACGCGTCGCGCATCGCCACGCGGGGCTACGGCAAGGCGTTTCCGGTTGCCAGCAACACTGAATCCGGCGGCCGGCAGCTCAATCGCAGGGTGGAGGTGGTCATCGGCGGCGACAACGGCATGCCGGTCGAACCCCGCAATTGAAACGGCGCCCGCGCTACAGCATTCTGTTTAACGGAATCAGCGCCGTGATGACGGTGCCACCGGACGCGGGAC
>DATCDX010000261.1:0-4163 GCA_036510475.1 Steroidobacteraceae bacterium | reverse complement strand
GCAACCCTAAGGTGGCCGCGTGCACGCCGCCCTTGCGGCCGACATCCTCGCCGAATACCACGACGCGAGGATTGACTTCGAGTTCGTGCTCCAGCGTGCGGCGCACGGCGGTCACCAGATTGATGCGCGCGCCCGCGGTCTCGGCATGTTCGGCGCCGCGGGGCGGCGCGGCGCCGTCCGCCCATAGGCCACCTTGGGCCTGAATCTCTGGCGTTCCGTCGATCGCCGTCTCGCTGAATACGTAGCGTCGAACACGTTTGGGGTCGGGCGTGCTGCAGGCTTCCACCCTGGCCAGCGCTGCGGCGACTTCGGTGCGCGCGCGGCCGACTTCGGCGTCCCAGTCGGCGGCGCTGATTAAATGGGGCACGAGCTGCTCACGGAGCGTGCGCCACGGATCGCGCCCCTGCTCCAGCGCCAGGGTACCCGCACTTTTATAGGCTTGAGTATCCTGCCCGGAGTGCCCCGAGAGGCGCGGGACCGTGAGGCGCAGCAACGCAGGACCGTCGCCGGCGCGCACGCCGCGAACGGCGTCCTCGATCAACAAAGCGGCGGCGAGCGGGTCGGAGCCGTCACCGTCCAGCACTCGCAAGCCGCTAAAGGCGGCCAGGTTGCGCGCGATGTTGCCGCCGGGAGTTTGCATGTTTGCGGGCACCGAAATCCCGTAGCCGTTGTCCTCAATGAAAAACAGAAAGGGCAGGCGCTCGGTAGTCACAATATTGAGTGCGGACCAGAAGCCGTTGGTGGCGGTCGATGCATCGCCGCCATGAGCGACCGCAATGCTGTGCGCGTACTGCGGCTCGCGCAGCGTCTGTTGCCGGTAGCGCAGTGCCTGCGCCCAACCCACGGCCGGCGTGTACTGCGCACCGACTCCGCCGCAGACCGGCAACACGCACGCGCCTTGCCGATTCGGCAGATTGAACACCACGCCGATATCGCGGCCCTCGCTCATGCCGCCCACCCGCATCATGGTGGAGGCCAGCGCCTCATCAACCGAGAGCCCCAGGGAAAGCAACAGTGGGCGGGAACGGTAGTAGGCGCCGACTCCGTCGCGCGCGCCGCTGAGATAGTGGCCGAGCAACACCTGCGTGACATCGTGTCCGCGCGCCGAAAACTGGTACAGCACCTTGCGTTGCGGCACCAGCGTGGATTCCTCCAGATCGTCGAGCGCGCGCGAAGTCGCCACTCTGCGCACCACGGCGCGCCAGTCGATGGGATCGCCATGCGGTATGACGGGAAGGCTCGGCGGCACGCTGGGGAGGAGGCTGTGCTGCTCATGCAGATTGTTCGGACTTGCCGCCATGACTGTCTCGCATCCTTGGGTGTTGAGGGCAGACTAGCCTCAAGCGCCGCATCAAAATCGCTAATCTCTCTAGATTTTCGCGGTATAATTAGGGATATTCACTAAAATATATCGATTATGGAGTGTAATATGGCGATCGATCGCTTCGATGCGCGCATCCTTACCGAGCTGCAACGGGATGGCCGGTTAGCGGTGGTTGAACTGGCGGAGGCAATCGGCCTGTCGGCCACTCCCTGCGCCCGCCGAATCAAGGCCCTCGAGACCAGCGGCGTGATCCAAAGCTACGCCGCCGTCCTGAATCCCGGCCGGCTGGGACTTGAAGTGCTGGCCATGGTGCAAGTCAAACTCACGGAACATACCGATGAGACGGTGGCGCGCTTCGAGCGGGAAATCGCGCTGCTCGACGAAGTGACTAATTGCTACGCGTTGACCGGCGCCTACGATTTCATCCTGCAGGTCTATGCAAAGGACTTGGATACCTTGAGCAACGTCGTGCTCAAGAAGCTGCTGCGAATTCCCAATTTGCGCGACCTGCAGTCGAGCGTCGTGCTGGCCACCGTAAAGCGCTCGATGCGCCTGCCGCTGGGTCATTTGCCGGCGTGACCCCAAGGACGTCGCCGGCAAGCGCGCGGCCGCAGGATAATACGCGATGGCTAGAAAACCCCCATGACGATGCCGGCGGCCATCATCGCGCCCAGTTCTTCGCATCGCTGCAACTCCTGCTCGGGAATTTTTTTCTCCTTCAGGATTTGCTCCGGCGTCTGCGCGTGAGTGCAAACGATCAATGCATCGGCGACCGGTTTCAAGCGCCACCCGGTCGCAATGCGCTCGATCTGCTGCGCGGCGTTGCGGCCGTCGCTACCGGCGCAGATCAGCGTGGCATAAGGCCTGCCGTTGAGCCGGTCGAGCGCGGGGTAGTAGGTGCGATCGAAGAAGTCCTTCATCTGTCCGGACATCGCCGCCAGATTCTCCGGCGTCGCGAACAAATAGCCGTCGGCGTTCAGTAAGTCCATTGCCTGGGCGTCCTGGGCGCGCAGCAATGACACCCGCAACCCAGCCTCAGCGGCCGCGCCCGCCGCCGCGGCCTGCGCCATTTGCAGCGTGCCGCCGGTCATGGAGTGATACACGATCAGCAGCACCTTCATCGGCGGATTATGGCAGGTGTCTGCCGCCGCTCACGCGCTTTATGCGAGAATCCGCGGTCCTGAAAACGCTTAAGGTTGTCAATGCCAGCGCAACTCATCGACGGCAAAGCCGTCGCGACCAAAGTCAAAACCGAAATCCACGCCCAGGTCGAGGAGATGACCGCGCGCGGCCTGCGCCGCCCCGGACTCGCGGTGATCATGGTCGGCGACAATCCCGCCTCGGCGGTCTATGTGCGCAATAAGCGTAAAGCCTGCGCCGAATCCGGGATCATATCGGTCGCGCACGATCTGCCCTACTCCACCACGCAACAGGCGCTGGTGCAGCTCATCGAATCCCTCAATCGTGATCCGGCGATCGACGGCATCCTGGTGCAGCTGCCGTTACCGCAGCATATCGAGCAGAGCGCCATCATCGAAAAGATCGCGCCGGCCAAGGATGTGGATGGCTTTCATCCTTACAACGTTGGACGGCTTGCGCTGCGTGTCCCCTTGATCCGCCCCTGCACCCCGTTCGGCGTCACCAAGCTCATCGAACACGTGGGGGTGTCGCCCAAGAACAAGCATTGCGTCGTGGTCGGCGCATCCAACATCGTCGGCCGCCCGATGGCGCTGGAATTGCTGCTCATGGGCGGGACCGTCACCGTGTGCCACCGCTTCACCGCTGACCTGCAGCCGTTCGTGAGCGCCGCGGATATCCTGGTCGTGGCGGTCGGCAGGCCGGGAATCATCCGTGGCGAATGGATCAAACCCGGCAGCGTGATCATCGATGTCGGCATGAATCGCACAGCCGACGGCAAACTCTGCGGCGACGTCGATTTCGAAGGGGCGTCGCAGCGTGCCGCATGGATCACGCCGGTTCCGGGCGGCGTCGGGCCGATGACGGTGGCGATGTTGATGAAAAACACATTGGAAGCCGCGATCGAGAGAACGCGGGAATAACATCGGCCCAAGGTCAATATCACCGCCGAGAACTCCGTGGGTTATGTCCTACGTAGGCGCACGCCGCTCTCCGACTGTATTCACACAGCCATTCGGGGACACTGCCCCCACACCCGCTTCGGAGCGGTCCCTACTCTAGAGGTGAGAACATGCTTCACTATGCCGTGGTTTTCTTCGTCATTGCGCTGATTGCCGCCTTGTTCGGCTTTGGCGGAATCGCGGTGGGCGCCGCCGGAATCGCGAAGATACTGTTTGTCGTGTTTTTGATCGGTGCGGTCGTCAGTTTCATCATGAGCATGGGCCGCCGCGCCTAAAAGTTACAGGAGTCTATTATGGAATCAGTGTTAGACCCGGCCACGAAGGATCGCATCGGTAACTATGCAAACGGCCAAATCGACAATTTCCTGGACAATGTCGACGAATTGACCAAGGCCCTGAAGAATATCGACACTCCCGACATCGCGAGAGTTCGGGCCAAGGTCAAAATTGCGCTGGCCGCGGCGAAGAGCGCCGTATCCGATACCGCCACGCAAATTCGCACTCAGGCGCAACAAGCCAGCCGCCGCACGGATGATTTCGTGCGCGACAATCCCTGGCAGGTAATCGGTGTTGCCGCGGTGGTGGGTCTGGCGGTGGGAATCCTGGCATCAAGGGCGCGTTCCTAGCGTCGCCGCGGTTGACAGCCGCGCTTTGTGAAAGCCGTGGCTGTCAACCGCGCGGCGTGCAAGCCGTGGCTGTCAACCGCGCGGCGTGCAAGCCGTGGCTGTCAGCCGCGCGGC
>DATCDX010000260.1:0-4083 GCA_036510475.1 Steroidobacteraceae bacterium | reverse complement strand
CAATCGCCGCGGAATACTGTTGAATGGCGGCAGGCGTGAAGCGGTCGTACGCCGCTTGATTGGCGCGGCCGATGCCATGCTCACCGCTGAAGCTGGCACCGAAATCCTCGACGGCGAGTTTCAGCACCTCCTCGCGCAGGGCGTCGACGCGCTTTGGATCGGTCTGGGTTTTGGTGGCGCTCTTAGTGGCGCTTTTGGCGGCACTTCGCGGCGCCAGGTTGAAGTGCACTCCGCCGTCGGCGATATGACCGAAGTCGCACACTTCGTACTCCGGATAGCGCTGCGCCAGATGCGCGATCGCGACACGGCGAAACGGCATGACGTCGCTACGTCGAAACGACAGATCGAAACCCACCACCGGTCCGGCGGCGCGCAGTCCCTCGGACAGCGAGTGGCGCAAGGCCCAAAAATGCTCGGCCGCGCCGAAGCGAACGTCCGTCAAGGGTGCGGACGGGCGCTCCGCGAGCTGTGTCACCACGGCCTCGAGCAGCGCGTCGAGCCGCGGTTGGTTCGGCCGGCCCGCAACGCAGGAGGTGAGCTCCACTAGAATGGCGTACGCCGGCACGCCGTCCGGAAAGGGATTGCGCAGCGCCGGGACATGGGCCAAGGCGCGGCTCATCGCGGCGCCGGACATGCCCTCGAATGCCGTGAGGTACTCACCGGTTTCGGCTTCGAAGGCGCAGAGCAGCTCCAGCACCGCATCTTCGTCGCGGGGAATGAGCAGGGCGACGGCGGATTGTCGGGGGCGCGGCTGCACTTCCAGGGTGGCTGCGGTGATGACGCCGAATGCACCGCAACTGCCCACGAATAGTTGCCGCAGATCGAGATGGGCGTTGTCCTTGCGCAGCCCGCTCGATAGCTTGAGCACCGTACCGGCATCATCCGGCAGCACGACCTCGAGGCCGAGCACCTGACGGCGCATGTCGCCGTAGCGCATGAAGCGCGCGCCGCCGGTGTTGGTCGCTACCATGCCGCCGATCATGGGATCAGAGCTCACGTCGATGGGCAGAAACAGATCATGCGGTTCGAGCGCGGCATTCAGCGCGGAGAGACGCACGCCGGCCGCCGCCGTCACCGTGCGATCGAGCGCATCGATGTGCGGCGGCGCGCGCAGCCGGTCGAGCGAGATCACGATTTGATCGCCGCTGTCATCCGGCGTCGAGCCGAGCACGAGCCCGGTATTGCCCGACTGGGGAGTGAACGGCAGATCTCGGCGCACGCAGTATGCAATCACGGACGAGACTTGCGCGGTATCGGCCGGCCGCACCACGGCCGCGGCCTTGCCTCCACCGTAGCGTGCAGCGGTTTCGTAGGGCCGCAAATCCTGGGGCTCGACGAGTAGACCTGCTGGACCGACAATCTGCAGCAGTGCGTCGCGGTCTGCAGGTGTGATCACGATCAGGCGGCGTTAGCGGCTGCCGGCGTCATGGCGTAGCTGCGGCCGAAGCGGTTGGCGAGGAATGCCGGCAGCGCGATTTCCTCTTGGCGGATGAGACCCGATTGCGGCAGCGAGCCTGTGCTCAACATATCGAGCACGGCGCAGATGCCACTGGCGGTGGTGATTTGAATGGCGCTGCGGATTCGCCCGCCCACAGGCGCTGCATAGATCTTGTGGGCGTAGGTTTCTTGCATGAGCTGGCCGCCGCGCAAGCCGCTGACGGTGACGAACACGATCACGACATCTTGCAGCGTGATGGGTACGGCGTTCTCGAGAATATCCTTCAGCAGCTCACGGCGATCACGCAGCCGTAGATCGTTGAGGAGTGCCTTCATGATGGCCGCATGGCCGGGATAACGGATGGTGCGGTAATTGAGGTTGCGCACCTTGCCGGCGAGGGTCTCGCAAAGAGTGCCGAGGCCGCCCGAGGTGTTGAACGCCTCGTACAAAATGCCGTCGAGTGAGAATTCTTCCAGCTCTTCGAGCGGCTGTGTTTCGCGCAGCTTGCCGTTGACGATGGCTTCGCAGGGCTCGCAGTATTCGTTGATAACGCCGTCCGTGCTCCAGGTCAGGTTGTAGTTCAGCGCATTCGAGGGAAACTTCGGCAAGGCACCGACCCGCATGCGCACATCGTGCAATTCGTCAAAGCGCGAGGCCAAGTCGCTGGCGACGATGGTGATGAATCCCGGTGCCAATCCACATTGCGGAATGAAGGCGGTGCGGGCGCCCGCGGCCAGCTGCTTCACCGCGCGGGTGCTGGCGACGTCCTCGGTCAAGTCCAGGTAGTGAGCGCCGCTGGCTTTGGCCGCTTCGGCGATGAGCCGGGTGGCGTGATAGGGGGCGGCACTGAGTACCGCGAACTTACCGGTCAGTATTTTGCGCAAGGTTTCACCCTGCGTGATGTCGGCGGCGACTTTGGTGATGGTCTTGGCCGTCTCGAGACGATCCAATTGCTGCTGCGATCGATCGACGACGGTGACGGCGTAATCGCCGGATCCCACCAGAAGTTCTGCGATCATCGAGCCGATTTTGCCCGCGCCGACGATAACGATGTCTTTCATGCCGTTCCCCTTGAGAATTGACTGCTATTTTCAACCGGGTACCCTACGAATGGTAGGGCGATTTCAGACGTTTTTAAGGTACAATAACGTCATTACGCAGGGTTAAAACGGCGGAGTGCCATGGATGCCATCGACGAGAAACTGCTTCTGGCCTTACGCGAAAATGGCCGCGCCCCCACCGCGGAATTAGCTCGCCTGGTGGGCCGTTCGCGCACCAGTGTGCAAAGCCGTATCGAGAGGCTGGAAAAACAAGGCGTCATCGTGGGTTACGGCGTCCGGCTGGCGCCGGAGCATGGCCTAGGTGCGGTGCGCGCGCATGTCACGATCAACGTCGGTCCGAAGGAGGCGCGCGCCGTGACCGCGGCGCTGCGTGCCATTGCGCAGGTGCGTGTGCTGCATTCGGTGAGCGGCGATGTGGATTTGATCGCGATCGCCGCCGCCGCCTCCGTCGCCGAGATGGATCAAGTCATCGATCGCATCGGCGCTTTGGACGGCGTCGAGCGCACCCGCTCGTCGATTATTCTGTCGACGAAATTCGAGCGATGAAAATGCTGCGCCATGGTCCAGTGACCGCCATGCTCCTGATGCTAAGTGTGCCTGTCGGATGCGTAATCTCGCTCACCTGCCGGGCCGAGCAACTGCCCACAACCCAGCCGACTGCACCGCAGCCGACTGCGCCTCAGCCGCCCACGTCTGAGCCGACTGCGCCGCGGCCCTCCGCGATCCCGTCGACTGGACCGCAGGTCTTGGGCGAACTCGTGGTGACCGGCGAACGCGCGGGGCCGGGCATGTGGCATGTGCATCGCGGCCCGGCGCAGTTATGGATTTTGGGCAGCCTGTCGCCACTGCCCAAAGGCATCACCTGGCGCTCCCGTCAGGTGGAACAGGTTCTCGGCACCACTACTCAGGTGCTGGTGGCCAAGCCGCTCGACATCGGCATCGCGAGAATACTGTGGCTGCTGATCACGGAACGTCATCAATTGCTGGTCGGCGGCGGCAAGCGGCTCAAAGACGTCATGCCGGCCAACCTGTACGCCCGCTTTGCGCAGCAGCGAGCTCAATTCACCGATGACCCGAAGAAATGGGAGCGATTTCGTCCCATCATCGCGGCGGCATTCCTGCAGCGCGAGGCATTCCATCATGCCGGTTTATCCACGCGCGTGGATTTGGGCGCGGCGGTGCGCGTACTCGCCAAGAAACATCACGTCCGCATCGAGGAGATCAAGATCGCCGGCGTGAGCGATGTCATGGAGGCCCTGAAAACCATGCCGCCAGCGACGGAAAATGCCTGTGTCGAGGCATCGTTGGCCACTACCGAACGCGATCTGCCGCGACTGCTGGATCGAGCGCAGGCGTGGGCCAACGGCAACGTCGAGCGCATCAAGAATTTGCCGGAACCCCCGGAGGTCGACGCCTGCCGCGCGGCGCTCGATGCCGGAGTCGGTAAAGCCGATCTCATTGCGCTCGCGAGCCGGGCCTGGCTCGGCGCCATGGAGAAATATTTACGCGGCGACGGAGTGACGCTGGCGGTGGTGAACATTGATCTGCTGCTCGGGAACGGCGGCCTGCTGGATGAACTTCGCG
>DATCDX010000259.1:0-3631 GCA_036510475.1 Steroidobacteraceae bacterium | reverse complement strand
TCCGAGTCGCGGAAGTCTCGGAGAGCATCGAGGTCCTAATCGCCGACGATGGCTGCGGAGCGGACATGGATGCGCCACGGGCCGGGTTGGGGCTGGTCGGGATGCGCGAGCGTGTGTGCGCCGTCGGCGGCTCGATTGCACTGGCGAGCGAGCGCGGTGCCGGGTTCAAAGTATCGGCATCGCTTCCCATGGTAGTGGGGCCGGCGTGAGTGAGGCCCGCAGCCCGAGCGGCCGGATAACGGTGTTGCTGGTGGACGATCATGCAGTGGTGCGTGAGGGATATCGGCGGCTGTTGGAGCGCGATGAATCCCTGCATGTAGCCGGCGAGGCGGCGACGGCCGCCGACGCCATGCGACTCGATGCGCAGCTACGCCCCGCTGTGGTCGTGCTCGATATCGCGTTGCCCGGCATCAGCGGCATCGAAATCCTCAGGAGGATTCTCGCGCGTAGGCCCGAAGCCCGCGTGTTGATGTTCAGCATGTACCACGACGGTATCTATGCGACTCGTGCGATCAATGCCGGTGCCCGTGGTTATCTGAGCAAAGCCAGCGCGCCGGATCTGTTGGTGCAGGCGGTGCGCTCGGTGGCGGACGGCCATCGATATTTCAGCCCGGATGTGCAGCAGGCGATGAGTAAGCAGTCGTCAGAGGTAAATCAACTGGCCGGCGCGCTCTCGACCCGCGAGTTGGAGGTGCTCAGGATGTTGGCGCAGGGATACGGCGTCGATCAAATCGGGGAACGACTGGGGTTGAGTTCCAAGACCGCGGCCAATCATCAGTCCTCGATCAAGCAGAAGTTGGGAGCCAACAGCGCGCTGCAGCTGCTCCTGATCGCGCAGCAATTCGGCTTGATTTCGGGCTAGGTGTCCTACGCCGATGACGTGCCCGTCCCATCGAGCGCGTCCAGCCGTAGATGTTTGGTTTCCGGCGCCCAGCGTTGGCATATGAGGGCGCCGACCGCGAGGACCGCGACACACGCTACCAGTGCTGCCCTGACGCCATATCCTGCGACCACGACGGGCAGTAGAAAGGTGCTCACCGCCGAGCCGATGCGGCTGGCGGCGACTGCGAGGCCGATACCCGAAGCGCGCAGATCGGTCGGAAAAAGTTCCGGCAGGTAAACGTAGACCAGGTTCGACGCCGCTGACAGCACGCAGGCGAATACGGCAAATAGAATGCTCATGGCCACCGCGGGAATATGAATCCACACGGACAGCGCGAGCATGGTTGCCGCGGTGATAGCGAAGCTTCCGATCAAGAAACTCCGTCGCGAGAGACGATCGACGACGATCAGGCCCATGACCGCCCCGCCCAGCAGTGACAGATTATAGACCAGGCCACCGACGTAGCCGCTGCTGACGTTCATCGCTGACATTACCTGCGATACAAAGGTGCCCACCGCGAAGTACGGAATGACCTGGCAGGTAAAGAACGCGCAGGCCACGAACGTGCGTCGGCGCCAGGTGCGCGACAGCAGCTGTTTCCAACGACCATGAGCCGCGGGCGGCACAGGCGAGTGCGAGGGAGGCAACACGTTTGCACCCAGCTTGTCGCGGACAATGGCCGCGGCCGCGTCGCCACGGCCGTGATTCGTCAGCCACAGCGGTGACTCTGGCATGGTGAGCCGCAGCGGCAGCACCAGAAGGCAGGGGACCGCGCTGGTCAACAGCATCAAGCGCCAGGCTTCTGCGCCGCTCTCGCCCAGCGCAAAGCCGACGAAGTAGGCGCAGGCATAGCCACCTGCCCACGCCACCGAAAGCATCCCCAGTATCCGCCCCCGCAAGCGGCGTGGCGTGAACTCGGTCAAGAGCGCCTTGCTGACGACGTAGTCTGTGCCGAGCAGAAATCCAATCGCGAGACGCAATGCGAGCAGCTGCGCCGCCGAACCGGTCACGCCT
Organism: Steroidobacteraceae bacterium; assembly: GCA_036510475.1. GTDB lineage: Bacteria > Pseudomonadota > Gammaproteobacteria > Steroidobacterales > Steroidobacteraceae > Bog-1198. The sequence goes on along the minus strand of DATCDX010000259.1, from coordinate 1,734 downwards.
TGCAGCAGGGACAGGGTCGCGAGAATAACCATGTTGTAGGCGAAGATCGGGCGCCGCCCGAAACGATCCGCCACGGGGCCGGTGAGCAGCGCTCCGGCAAACAGTCCGAGCAACGACGCGCCGCCCAGCAATCCCATCCACACGGGACTCAAGCCCAGTGCGGCCGGGGCGCGACTCAAGGAGATGCCGATGATCCCCAGTCCAAATCCATCACTGAACACGCCCCCGGAACTGGCGACGGCGGTCCTCAGGTGAAACAGGCGCAGCGGCGCATCGTCATAGCCTACGGTCGCACTAGGGTCCACCGTCGGTGAGGTTTTCGTCATTCTAGCTATAATGAATCAACGCGTTGTGGCTTACAATTCAGCTACTTGCAATATTGCCTTGCAAAAATACAATACCTGATGTGGAGTGTGCCGCATTCGAGACGGCATCAAACCGCATAGGGGATGGGCATCAAAGTGCTTCAGGGTGGCTAGTGCATTCCAAAGACATCGATTGGAACGATTTGCGCTACGTATTGGTTCTCGCGCAGCACCAGACCATGGTGGCGGCGGCGGAATCGCTGCGTGTCCATCAGACGACCATCAGCCGTCGCATCGTGGCGCTTGAGGAACGTCTACAAACACGGTTGTTCGACCGGATCGAAGGCCGGTTTGCGCCGACCAGCCGCGGCATGATCGTGGTGCGTCGCGCCCAGGAAATGGAATCCGTCGGGCAGGCGCTGGATGGGGACCTTACGCACAATCCGGCGCATGGTCGTGCGGTCGTTCGACTATCGGTGATCCAGACATTCGTTACCGGCTTCTTGGACCGTCATCTCGCCGGCTTTCCCGAGAAGCACCCGCATATTCAATTGGAACTGATCTGCGAGAATCGCAGTTCCGTGCTCGAACATCGCGAGGCTGATATCGCCATTCGCTATGTGCGGCCGGCCCAGGGGCAATCGTTGGTGCGCAAAATAGGCGAACTCGGATCCGCAGCATACGCGCACAGATCCTTGCTCAAAGCGGGCCTCGATTGGCGAACGGATCTGCCGTGGATTGGTTTTGCGCAAGTCGCGGACCGATGGCCGGAATTCCAATGGATCGAAACCAACGTGGCGCGCGAGCGCGTGGCGATGACGGTGAACGGCGGGGCGGCATATTCTGATCTGGTGGCGCGTGGTTACGGCGCCGGCCTCATCACCTGCGTCGAAGGCGACGCATTGCCGGACCTCGTGCGCCTTAGCGGCCCGCGACCGCTGATCGTGCGCGAAATCTGGCTGCTCGTGTTGCCGGAACTGCGCCGCAACGCCACGGTGCGCAAAGTTCTTGACTGGATCATCGGTGTCACGAAACAGGGCGGTGACGCTCTGCTCGGATCCGCCGCTCCGTCCGGGTTCGCAGGTGAGACCGAAGAATGAGAGGTGCTGATTCATGACGACCGAAGTAATTCAATCCGCTGCCGGCGACGGGCGCCGTACCTTAAGTGCGCGTGCGCTGACTGTGCGTGCGTTCGCACGTTCGCTGTGCGGCATCATCGTCATTCCGTTGGCACTGATGTCGTGCCCGGTACCGGGTTTCACCGCACCCGCACCCGCACCCGATGCACTTCCCGCCGGCGTACTCCTGGCGGGCCCCGTGGGATCATCGCCGGTACCGAACGCGGCCTTCTACCCGGGTTCCAATGCGCTGGCCGCTCCCGGGTTCGCCGGCGTACTACGGTTGCAGCAAAGCCCGCTACGCACCCGGC
>DATCDX010000258.1:0-4472 GCA_036510475.1 Steroidobacteraceae bacterium | reverse complement strand
CGAACCGCGGGCATTCGCCTGACCGAATCGTTTGCGATGTATCCGACGGCGGCGGTCAGCGGCTTTTATTTCTCGCACCCGCAGAGTCGATATTTCGGCGTGGGCCAAATCGACCGTGATCAGGTGGTGAGCTATGCGCAGCGCAAGGGATGGACATTAAGCGAGGCGGAGCGGTGGCTTGCGCCGAATCTGGGGTATGAGCCGGAGGCACGCGATGTGAGCGAAGCGAGCGAGGCGGGCGCGGCGAGGGGATTGGGCGCGATGGGCCATACGGCGGACGCTGCCTAGCTGGCGCGTGTCACCTCTACCGATTGCATGGCGTCGTACACGATAGGATTAGGCGTCATTGTGCCCTTGGCGCCGGAGTAAAACATGGGTGGCTTTCTCCGACGCAACGAACTGAACGCATTCGTATCCCAGAGCGCGCACGTCAATCCCCTCGAACAGGCGCTCTCCGCCGCCCAGCAGGACCGGCGAGATAGCGACGTGCAGCTCATCGATGAGGCCCGTACGAAGATATTGCTGGATAGTGTTAGGTCCGCCGCCAATGCGCACATCCATTCCGTTGGCTGCGTCGCGCGCCCGGTCAAGCGCCTCGTGAATACCGCCCGTGACGAAGTAGAATGTCGTTCCGCCTTCCATCTGGATGGGCGGGCGCGCGTGATGAGTCAAGATGAAAGTTGGAACGTGATAGGGTGGGTCGTCCCCCCACCAGCCTTTCCAGTTCATGTCGGGCCAGGAACCGCGAATCGGTCCGAACATGTTTCTTCCGAGAATCCAGGCGCCAACATTCTTGAAGCCCCGCGCAGCGAAGTCGTCATCGATCCCCGTTGTGCCACCGTCGGCGCCAAATAGGGTCCGTTGGAACGTGCGTGTCGGGACTAACCACTGGTGCAAATCTGTCCCGCCCACGCCGAGCGGATTCCCGATGTCCTGATTCGGACCAGCTCCGTATCCGTCAAGCGAGATGGTAAAGCCCGCAACTCGGACGCGTGTCATTTTCATGCCTTTCTTTCGATTGATGCCTAACTAGAAGTAGACCGCCGAATTGCGGTGATACAAAACCGCAGTTCTGCGGGGGAAGTAAATTGGGTGGGTGTAACCACTTGATCGGACTACAGCACCGTTACATTGCACCGTCAATATCGACGTTGAATTAGGCTGCGAGATCACGAGCGGTCCTTGGTGGCTTGACGAGCGGAACGGCCAATGCCTGGTCGATTCATGGGTGGTCTCGCAATGATTGAGCGTTGCGGCCCCGTGACTCGCTTGCGAAGCCGCGGCACGCAGGTTAGGCTGAATCCAAACAATATCAGTCGAGGAACGGCGTCGATGCGGACGGCGACGGGGCGAGGCCGCCCGGCTGACCGGCGCCTGAGGAATCATGGGGAGCGAAATCGAATACAAAGGCGTGCCGGCGGCGAGACTTGTGGGCGGGGAGCTATTGTCGGAGTGCATCGCCACCTTCATCATTTTGGCGCTGGGTGATTCGGCGGCCGCGATGTACGTCCTCTACGATCCGAGTCCCTACGCTCAAGCCTACTGGGGCGTGTGCATCGCGTGGGGTCTTGCGGTGACGCTTGCGATTCACGTGACCGGCGCGGTATCGGGCACGCACGCGAATCCCGCGGTGACGCTTGCGCTGTCACTGTTTCGAGGGTTTCCACGTTCCAAGGTACTGCCATATGCCGGTGCCCAGGTTCTCGGCGCATTCTTGGGCGCGGCCATGGTGTACCTGCTGTTCTCTCCCGTCATCGACCACTACAACGATATGCATCATCTCAGCCGCTCACTGGACGGCGGGGCCGCGGCAGTGTTCTTCACCCATCCGGGTCTTGCGATCACGCCGCTGCACGCATTCGTCGACGAGATCGTGCTCACCGGCTTCCTGGTGCTGGGGATTTTCGCCATCACCGAAGAATTCAACACGCTGGCGCCGGCCCCGAACGCCGGCGCTCTGCTGATCGGGCTTCTGGTCGCGACCATCGGCGCGTGCGCCGGCTATCTGGAGGCGTGGCCCATCAATCCGGCGCGTGATTTCGGGCCGCGTCTGTTCTGCTATTTCACGGGATGGGGCGCGCAGGCGCTGCCCAGTCCGCAGCATTATTGGTGGGTGCCGATATTCGGTCCGCTCCTCGGCGGCGTTGCCGGTGGAGGCCTCTACCAGGCGGCGATTCGGCCGTTTTTGCCCGCGCGCCGCCGGGCGCGGGCGACCACCGAAGGAGTCCTCTCATGAATCGCGCTCGGCATATTCTCGCCATCGACCAGGGCACGACCTCGACCCGCAGCATCGTCTTCAGCGACGAGGCCAGGAGCGTTGCCGTCGCGCAGCGCGAATTCCCGCAGCACTATCCTGCGGCGGGCTGGGTCGAGCACGATGCGGAGGACATCTGGCGCGACGCGCTGGCGACAGCGCGCGAAGCGCTCGAGCGCTCCGGGCTCGGCGCCCGCGGCATCGCCGCCATCGGCATCACCAATCAGCGCGAGACAGCGGTGGTATGGGACCGCCGTAGCGGTGTCCCGATTCATCGGGCCATCGTCTGGCAGGATAGGCGCACCGCGGATGTATGCGCGAACCTGAAGCGGGACGGCGCCGAGAATCTGGTGCGGCAAAGAACCGGCTTGCTGCTCGACCCTTATTTTTCCGGCACGAAAATCGCGTGGCTCCTCGACAACGTGCCGGGCGCGCGCGCCCGTGCGGAGCGCGGCGAGCTGGCTTTCGGCACGATCGACAGCTTTCTGCTCTGGCGGCTCACCGGCGGCCGAACGCATGCCACCGACGTGACCAATGCCTCCCGAACTCTATTATTCGACATTCACCGGCTGCAATGGGACGACGAGCTGCTGCGGCTGATCCGTGTGCCGCGCGCGCTGCTTCCCGAGGTGAGGGATTCGAGCGAGATTTACGGTGAGACCGCGGAAGGACTGTTCGAGCACCCCATCCCGATCGCCGGCATTGCCGGTGATCAGCAGGCCGCGCTCATAGGTCAGGCCTGCTTCGAGCCCGGCATGGTTAAATCCACTTACGGCACCGGCTGCTTCATGCTGCTCAACACCGGTGAGTCGCCGGTGGAGTCGCGCAACCGGCTGCTGACCACGCCCGCGTATCGCATCAAGGGTCGCACCACTTACGCGATGGAAGGCTCGATCTTCGTCGCCGGCGCCGCCATCAAGTGGCTGCGCGATGGTTTGCGCCTGGTCGGCAAGGCGTCGGAGACCGCTGCGGTCGCCGAACAGGTACCGGAGAATCACGGTGTCTATCTGGTGCCGGCCTTCGTCGGCCTGGGCGCTCCGCATTGGGATCCGACTGCGCGCGGCCTCATTTGCGGCCTCACGCTCGATTCCTCGGGCGCGCATCTGGTCCGCGCCGCGCTCGAGTCGGTGGCCTACCAGACGCTCGACCTGGCGTCGGCCATGGCACGCGACGGCGCCGCACGTGCGGCCACCATCCGGGTCGACGGCGGCATGGCGTCCAACGATTGGTTCTGCCAGTTCCTTGCCGATGTGCTCGATGCGAGCGTCGAGCGTCCGACCGAGCTGGAGACGACAGCCCTGGGCGCGGCGTTTCTGGCAGGCCTCGCGACCGGGGTATGGCAAGATCTCGATGCAGTGGCGGCCACGTGGGCGCGAGGCGCCAGCTTCGCACCCCGGATGGCGGCGGCGCGCCGCACCGAAGCGATCGCCGGATGGCAGGCGGCGTTGCGGCGAACCTTGGGGCCGTGACTGCGAGCGCGTGAATTGGATGCGGGATGTGAGATCTCGATGCGTGACAATTGACGCGTCAAGCACCCCGGATGCGCAGCGCGAACCAGGCGCGCCGATTCCGACGGCGAAGCCGGCGCGGAGAAATATCGGTCCTTCTAATTTCCCCCGGCGTTGCTATTTGCGGTGCAATTACTGAACCAGGGCTTTCCGGTCAGCCGCTCGCGCACCCAATCGAGCTGCTCGGGGGTAGTCTTCTGCATGAGGGGGTCGTGGTCCAGACCCGGGCGATGGATGTATTCGATGGGCAGGCCTCTTTTGCAAGCTTCTTTGACGCCCTCCTCGATATTGGCGATCGCCACAGACTTATCATCGTCGCCCGCGAGAACCAATAGGGGACCTCGAATCGGTTTGTTCGCACTTCTGCTGTCCGCGTTATAGCGGCGAACCTCCGGCGCACTGTCCCACCCTGGCTTGACAGCCCTCTGCCGCCCGATCTCCTTTAATGCGGCATACGCGTAGTACCAGCATCCCTTGGTGGTGACGTCCTGGTAACGGGCAAGCACCGGAGGGGTCAGCATGCGCTCGATGTCGAAGGCCGGGTAGCTGGCCTTGATGCCGAAGGCGGTGAACGGCCAGTACAGGTCGGTGACTGGATCGAAGGTGTGCGCGTCGTGAGCTTCGTATGCGCGGATCAACGTGCCGGGTTCTGCCGTTCAAGCGGCTGCGGCGGCTCGTAGAATCCAGTGAGCGGCAGGGCATCCTTGGCC
>DATCDX010000257.1:0-4384 GCA_036510475.1 Steroidobacteraceae bacterium | reverse complement strand
CCTTGAGGGCGCATTCGCCCCGATTTTGTTATCCTTGGCCGCCACCGACACCGGTCAATATCAGCGAGACCAAGCCAGTCATGAATACCGCCGATCTTTGCGCTACAGCGCGCGCGTTAGTCGCAAAAAATCGAGGGATTTTGGCCGCGGATGAGAGCACGAGCACCATCAAGAAACGCTTCGACACCATCAAATTCGAGTCTACGGAAGAGAATCGGCGGACCTATCGCGAACTGTTGTTCACCGCGCCCGGCGCGCAGCCGTACATCAGCGGTGTCATCATGTATGACGAGACGCTGCGTCAGAAGACCCAGGACGGCGTGCCGTTCCCGGCTTATCTTGCAAACCACGGCATGCTGCCGGGCATCAAAGTCGACATGGGCGCCAAACCGCTCGCGGGCTTCCCGGGGGAGACCATTACCGAAGGACTGGACGGGCTGCGCGAGCGGCTGGCGGAGTACTACAAATTAGGCGCGAAGTTCGCCAAGTGGCGCGCAGTCATCGATATCGGCTCCGGGACTCCTTCAGGTTATGCCATTGATGCCAACGCGGAGGCGCTCGCGCGCTACGCGGCGCTGTGCCAGGAAGCCGGGATCGTGCCCATCGTCGAGCCCGAAGTGTTGATGGACGGCGGCCATACGCTGGAGCGCTGCGAGGAAGTGACCAACGTCGTGCTGGACAGCGTGTTCAGCCATTTATTCGCCGCCAGAGTGCGCCTCGAAGGCATCGTGCTCAAGCCGAATATGGTCGTTTCGGGGAAGAAATGTGCGCAGCAGGCGAGTGCTCAACAGGTCGCGGAAGCCACCGTTCGCACGCTGAGGCGCCAGGTACCGTCCGCGGTCCCGGGCATCGCGTTCCTGTCGGGTGGCCAGAGTCCGACTGATGCGACGCTGCACTTAAGTTTGATGAATGCAGCCGGGCCGTTGCCTTGGACGCTGACTTTCAGCTACGGCCGCGCACTGCAGGAAGACGCCTTAAGCGCCTGGGCCGGAAAAACCGGCGGCTACGCCGGCGGCCAGCAGGCGTTGTCCGTGCGGGCCAAATTGAATGGTTTGGCGGCGGCGGGCGAGTACCAGCCGTCGATGGAAAGTTCCGCGGCCTAAGTAGCCGCGCTCGCTCGAAACCTGGCGCCGGGGCGCCGGATTCGGCTGGAAACATATATTGAATCAATCTGCCGCCATCATTGAAATTCGTAAAGTGAATTACGCGGTCGGCGGCCGCTCGGTGTTCACCGGGCTCGACATGGACATTGCGCGCGGCCGGATCACCGCGATCATGGGACCGAGCGGCACCGGTAAGACGACTCTGCTGCGCCTGATCACCGGCCAAGTCGTTGCCGACAGCGGCTCCATCGAGGTGGCGGCACAGAGCTTGCGGGCGATAAGCCGCGCGGATCTGTATGTATTGAGACGCCGCATGGGCATGCTGTTTCAGAACGGGGCGCTGCTCACGGATTTGAGCGTATTCGAAAACGTCGCTTTCCCGCTGCGCGAGCACACAGATCTGCCCGAGCGGCTGATACGCCAGCTGGTGCTGACGAAGTTGCAGGCAGTTGGGCTGCGCGGCGCCGCCGAACTCATGCCGGCGGAGTTGTCGGGCGGCATGAGCCGGCGGGTCGCGCTGGCGCGGGCCATCGTCATGGACCCCGAAATCTTGATTTACGACGAACCGTTCGTGGGCCTGGATCCGATTTCGCTGGGGGTTATTTTGCGGCTGATTCGCCGCTTGAACGATGCGCTCGGCATCACCAGCATCGTGGTTTCGCACGACGTGAAGGAAATTTCCACCGTCGCCGACAATGTTTACCTGCTGTCCGGCGGCAAGGTGGTGGCGCGCGGCACACCACAACAACTGCAATCGTATCCGTCGGAGATCGTGCGGCAATTCATCGGCGGAGAGGCCGATGGCCCGGTACCGTTTCATTTTCCGGCTCCCGATTACTTCGGCGAATTGCTGTCGCGCGGTGAAAGTCCTTGAAACTCATCCGCGAATTATGGTCGAGTCTCATCGAGGCCCTGGTCGGGCTTGGTCTGGTGGTGCGTTTCCTGCTGCGGCTGGTGGTGAGTTCGCCGCGCGCACTAATGCGATGCGACTTGATCGCGCAGCAAATTTATAACTCAGGTGCGTTGTCCCTGGTCATCATCATGCTGTCGGGCCTGTTCGTCGGGATGGTGCTCGGACTGCAGGGATACGAACTGCTGCAGCGATTCGGTTCCGAAGAAGCCTTGGGGACGGCGGCGACCATTGGGCTCGTGAAAGAGCTGGGTCCGGTGGTGACGGCGCTGCTGTTCGCCGGCCGGGCCGGCACCGCGTTGGCCTCCGAGTTGGGGCTGATGCGCGCCACCGATCAATTATCGGCCATGGAAATGATGGCCGTCGATCCGATCCAGCGGGTGGTCGTGCCGCGCTTCCTCGGCGGCGTGATTGCGATGCCGCTGCTCGCGGCTATTTTCAGTGTGATCGGCATCTACGGCGCGCAGCTCGTGGGCGTGCAGATCATGGGCGTCGATTCGGGCAGTTTCTGGTCGCAGATGCAAGCTTCCGTCGGTTTGTCGGACATCAGCGAGGGTATCGTCAAGAGCTGCATTTTCGGCGTTGCCTGCAGCCTGATTGCGGTCTACGAGGGATATCATGCGACCCCGACCGCCGAGGGGGTGGGGCGCGCGACCACACGCACCGTCGTCGCATCGGCGGTGGTGATCTTGTTCCTGGATTATTTGATTACCGCAGCGTTTTTGTAAGAGGGTATCGCCATGGTCAAGTCACGTACGTTGAATCTCGGCACCGGCATGTTCGTGCTGTTGGGTTTTGCCGCGCTGTTTTTCCTGACGACGCAGACCACCAGCCGCGGCTTGTCGTTTACGAGTCCGCCGCACTACGACGTGACGGCAAAATTCGACAACATCGGTGATCTCAAAGTGGGCGCTCCAGTGTCGATGTCGGGGGTGCAGTTGGGCAGGGTTACGAGCATCGTCTTGGATATGAAAGAATATAAGGCGGTGGTCACCATGCGCCTGAATGCGCGCTTCAACCAGATCCCGACCGACAGCGACGCCAGCATCTACACCCAGGGTCTCTTGGGCGGCAAGTTCATCGGCCTGACTGCCGGGGGCGCCGAAACTTACCTCAAGGACAAGGATCAAATCGACTTCACCCAATCGGCATTCGTGCTCGAGAATTTGATCGGTCAGGTCCTCGCGAATTTCACGAAGGGTGCGGCAAAGTCGAATTCCGCCGCAGCCACAGGCGATGCGCCCGCGGCCGGCGCAGCCAAAACCCCGGAGAAAGCGAAATGATGAAATTTGCGTTGATCGCGCTGTGCGCCTCGATGCTGGTGGGCGGCGCAAATGCGGCGGATGCGCCTGCGTCCGGCGTGGCGGCGCCCGGTGCGACGCCTAGTTCGCTGGGTCCGCAGCAGCTGGTCGAGAATTCGGCCAAGCGCATGCTCACGGAATTGGATGCGAACCGTCCGATGTACGTCAAGGATCCGGCCAAGCTCGATGCGCTGGTGGCTAACGTGCTGCTGCCGAATTTCGATACCGAATATGCGGCGCGCTTGGTCCTCGGTCAGTACTGGCGCAGCGCGACCCCCGACCAGCGCAAGCGCTTCGTCGACGCCTTCTATCATTCGCTGCTGCGCAATTACGGCGCGGCGCTGGTGAATTTCACGGCGGATCGTTTCGTGATCCTGCCGTATCGCGGTGACCCCGGCGACTCCACGGCCACCGTTCGAACCGAAGTGAAAACTTCGTCCGGCGACAAGGTGCCGGTCAATTTTAGCCTGCGGAAAGCCGACGGCGTATGGAAAGCCTGGGATGTGGTCATCGAAGGCATCTCGTACGTCAAGAGCTTCCGCACCGATTTTGCCTCGGAGATTCAGGCGAAAGGACTGGATGAAGTGATCAGCCGGTTGGAGAGCGAGAAAATTGCGCCCCATGGCGCTGCGGGAAGCGCACATTGACCCACAGGCCCGTGCATAGCGGCAACGGCCGCCAGACCGCCTCGTTCGAGGTGCAGGACGGCGAGCGTGCGCGGGTGAATGGAGCGCTGCATTTCTCCACGGTCAGCGCGCTGCTGCCTGCGGGCGCCGACGCCATCAACACTGGCCGGGCCGCGGTGATCGACTTGGCCGGGGTGACGGCGAGCGACAGCGCCGGCCTTGCGCTGCTGATCGAATGGCTGAGTGTCGCCAAGGGCGCGAATCGCACGCTGCGATTTGAAAACATTCCCGCACAACTGCAACAGCTCGCAGGCCTGAGCGAGGTTGAAGAGCTCCTGACCGCGGGCTAGTACTTCGGCCCGAGCGGGCGGCGCTCTCTCATGGCTGCGTCGCTGCCGGCGGCGGCGGGGCTGGGGTCGCTGTGGCAGGCGGTGATGTGGCGGG
>DATCDX010000256.1:0-2670 GCA_036510475.1 Steroidobacteraceae bacterium | reverse complement strand
CGCGTCGAGCGGGAGCGCCAGGTGCCGTTGTTCGATGCGCCGAAGTCGAGCGAATTACCGGCCCTGTCCTTGCTCGACGAGCCTGGGGCGCGTGAGCAGTCCTACTCCGACGAGGCATTGGAGGCGATGTCGCGCCTGGTTGAAATCAAGCTGCGCGATTTTGGCATCGAGGTTGAGGTCGTGGCGGTGCAGCCCGGCCCAGTGATCACGCGCTTCGAGCTGCGGCCGGCGCCCGGGGTCAAGGTCAGCCAGATCAGCAATCTGTCCAAGGACCTGGCGCGCGCGCTGTCCTCGATCAGCGTACGTGTCGTTGAAATCATCCCTGGAAAATCGATGGTCGGCCTCGAGATACCCAACGAGAAGCGCGAGATCGTCACGCTGGGGGAGATCATCAAGTCCAAGCCCTATGATGACGTGGGTTCGCCTCTGGCGCTGGCGTTGGGGAAGGATATCGGCGGCGTGCCCGTGGTCGCGGACTTGGCGCGGATGCCGCATTTGTTGATCGCGGGCACCACCGGCTCCGGAAAGTCGGTGGGGATCAACGCCATGGTGTTGAGCTTGATTTACAAGGCGACGCCGGAACATGTGCGGATGATCATGATCGATCCGAAGATGTTGGAGCTGTCGGTGTACGAGGGTATTCCGCACCTATTGGCGCCGGTCGTGACCGACATGAAACAGGCGGCCAATGCATTGCGTTGGTGTGTCGCGGAAATGGAGCGGCGCTACCAACTCATGTCGGCGCTCGGAGTCCGCAATATCGGCGGCTTCAATCGCAAGGTCAAAGATGCCGCGGACTTGGGCAAGCCCATCAAAGACCCGATCCGCATGCAGAAGATCATCCAGGGCGTGCCGGGCGTCGTGGCCGAGGATGTGCCGGACCTCACGACATTACCGTTCATCGTGGTGATCATCGATGAGCTCGCCGACCTCATGATGATCGTCGGAAAAAAAGTCGAGGAGTTGATCGCGCGGCTGGCGCAGAAGGCGCGGGCCTCCGGCATCCACTTGATCCTGGCGACGCAGCGTCCGTCGGTCGATGTGATCACGGGACTCATCAAGGCGAATATTCCCACACGCATCGCGTTCCAAGTCTCAGCCAAGGTGGATTCGCGCACCATCCTCGATCAGAGCGGCGCGGAGTCGCTGCTCGGCCACGGCGACATGCTGTACCTGCCGCCCGGCACGTCCATTCCGACGCGCGTGCACGGCGCCTTCGTCTCGGATCAAGAAGTGCATCGCGTGGTCGCGGGCCTGAAGGCCGCGTCGCCGCCGGTCTACATCGATGAGATTCTGGAGGGACCGCGCAACCCGATACCCGGATTCCCATCCGACGAGGAGGAGGCGGGCGAAGGCGGAGCTGCCGATGCCGAATCGGACCCGCTGTACGACGAGGCCGTGCGCATCGTCACCGAGACGCGCAAGGCGTCGATTTCCGGCGTGCAGCGGCGCCTCAAGATCGGCTACAACCGTGCGGCGCGCTTGGTCGAAGCCATGGAGGCGGCGGGACTGGTGGGCCCGCTGCAATCCAACGGCGGCCGCGAAATCTACGGCGCCGCGCCGCCGGAGGGATGACACGAATGACGAATCAATTACCCGCGGCATTTCGCGCGAACGCTGCGGCTTGCTTGGTGGTGCTGCTGGCTCTGCTCGGCACGGCACCGGTTTTGGCGTCGCCCGCGACTCAGGTCGAAAAATATCTGAATGGCCTCGCCAGTTGGTCCGCCGATTTCGAACAAACCATCGACGACGGTCACGGTAAGGTCCTGCGCAGCGCCGCGGGGCGCCTGTACTTGCAGCGGCCCGGAAAATTTCGCTGGGACTACACGCAGCCTTCTGAGCAATTGGTGCTGGCGGACGGCAAACAGATCTGGTTCTACGATAAGGACCTGGCGCAGGCGAATGTGCGCGACATGGATGCCAGTCTTGCCAGCACGCCGGCGAGTCTCTTGTCGGGCAGCGGCTCGATCGCCAGTCAGTTCGATGTCACGGCGTTGCCGGCGAAGGCGGGACTTGAGTGGTTTCAGCTGGTTCCGAAGCATGCGGATACGGACTTTCAATTGGTGCGGATCGGCTTCGACAAGCGGGGCGAGTTGGCGTCCATGTTCTTGGCCGACAAGCTCAATCAGGTGACGCAGCTGACGTTTTCGAACCCCGAGCGCAACATCAAATTGGCGCCGGACCTGTTTACGTTCGTGCCGCCTCCCGGGGTGGATGTGATCGGGCGCGAGGCTAAGTGACGGTTAGCGACGGCACTTACCGGCCGCTCGCGGATCGGCTACGCCCCCAGTCGCTCGATGAGTACGTGGGGCAGTCGCACTTGTTGGGTCCGGGGGCGCCGTTGCGCCGTGCGTTGGAATCGGGCCGGCCGCATTCGATGATTTTGTGGGGCCCTCCGGGCACGGGCAAGACCACGTTGGCGCGCTTGGTGGCCACGGGTGCTCAGGCGGAATTCGTGGCGCTGTCGGCGGTGCTGGCCGGCATCAAGGATATCCGCGCGGTGGTGGAGCACGCACGTAGTTTGCGCGGCACGCGCGATACCGTGCTGTTTCTCGATGAAGTGCATCGTTTCAACAAGGCGCAACAGGACACGTTCCTGCCCTATGTCGAGGATGGCACGCTGATTTTTGTCGGTGCGACCACCGAGAACCCCTCGTTCGAAGTCAACAA
>DATCDX010000255.1:0-8954 GCA_036510475.1 Steroidobacteraceae bacterium | reverse complement strand
GGGGGCTTGGACCGCAAGCGCTGGCTGCTGGCGCACGAGGGGCTGCACTGAAGCAGCCGGCACCTATATCAGCGGCAACGTGACGGTGAATATCGCACCGTCGCCCACTGATCGATTGCCAGCCACCGCCTTGCCGCCGTGAAATTCAGCGATGAGCCGCACGATATACAACCCCAAGCCGAAGTGCGGCCTATCGTCGTGGCCCTGGCGCTGTTCGAACAGCGACTCGAACAGATGGCCGAGCTGCGCTTGCGGAATCGGCGGACCGTCATTGACGACTTCCAGCACGTAGTTGCTTTGCAAACGCTGCAGCCGCACAGTGATTGTGCCGGCGTCAGGACAGAAATCGACGGCGTTTTCGACGAGTTTGTCCAACAGCTGCACGATGAGCTCAGGTGCCCCGCGAATGAAACAGGGATCGGCGGGCGTCTCGAGCGCAAAGCGTGTCCGGACAAAGCTGTCGCGATAGGCGGCGATCGCCGATGACAAGAGCTCGCGCAAGTCGAAGTTCACCCGTTCCGCCTGCTTGATACTCTCCTCGACTCGTGCCGCCGCACCAAGCGCGCTCAGTATGGATTGCAGGCGTAGAGTGCCCTCCCGCGCCCGCGTAACATAGAGTCGTTGGTCCTCGCGCAGCCCTTCGGACTCCAGATTATCCAGCGAGGAGCGCACGATGGTCAGCGGCGTGCGCAATTCATGCGACAACTTGCCGCCCAAGGTACGCAGGTATTGAGTGTGTTCGTTGAGGCGGCCCAGCAAGCGTTCGAATCCACGCGACAGAGCACCGATCTCATCGGCTCGCGTCGATTCCGGCATTTCGAGGCGGATCTTACCGTCGCTGCTCACTGCGGAATCGGCGGCGGCGCGCAATCTTCCGATGCGCAGACTGATCCAGGTCGCGAAACCGAACATGATGATGACCGCCAGGGCGGTGGCAGACAGCGTGAGGTTGAACAATCGCGTCAAGGCACGGTCGCGTAACGCCAGCAGTTGATCGCCGGCCTGGTCCAGGACCACGGCGCCGCGGGTATGACCGTCGACAATGATTGGCGCGGCGGCTGTCAGCTGCAATGCCTGGCCGGTGCCGCTGCGTACCCACTCCGCATAGTCTCGCCCTGCGAGCGCCGCGGTCACGCTGTGGCCGCCGAGACGGCCGGGCGCGGATGAGCGCAGCGGCAGTTGCGAGGTGTCGACGGCCATCAAGTGCCGGTACCAGATCTCCTCCGGCTCTTCGGCATCTCCTGGAGAATTCGCATTCAAGCTGCCCGCGGACCCTAGCTTCAAAGCATCGGCATCGATGACGGTGGCGCGAGTACCGTCGCGGATGAATGTGGCCAGTAATTCGCCGAGGCCGGGCGTGGTAAACACCAAACGGCCGCCGTCGGGAAACTCGGCTGGGGTGGTCCCGGATTTGCCGTTGCCGCGGCCGTCGACGGCTTCGATCCAGATGCGCGAGTCCAGGAAGCTCAAGGGTATGCGTGCCTCCAGATGGTAGCCCTTTGCAGTCTGGAGCCAAAAAGCCTGAATGCGCGGCTCTTCCACTGCGCGATCTTGACCATCATCGCCGGTGACCACGCTCTGTGCGGCGATCAATCCAGGCGCGTTGGTGCCGAAGAAATAATTTTCCAACGCGCCATCGGGCCGTCGCAGAGTGAAATTGACCCGATCGAACCGATCGCTATGGGGGTTTGGATTGTCGGGCTCGGGATCGAAATGGGCATCGTCGACTTCGAGATACAGGTACAAGTATCGGTCGGTGGCACCCGCCTGCACACGCGCGTCATACCCCGTGGTCGTGGGCAGCGGCGTGGGATCGACGCCAATATCCCAATCCTCGCGATAACCGTCCAGCAGGGGTTGGCTGCGCAGCGGAAATACGTACAGATCGCCGTGGCTCGCGTCGAATCCCGCTCGGCCGCTCTTGTCGTCGGCGCCGCCATTGCCCTCAGTGCTCCCGGTGCTCCCGGTATCGCGAAATACCCGCTGCGGCTGAGCCGACAGCGCGTTGGCGATGGTGCCCGCGCTCGCCAGCAACGATTTCTCCTGCGAGCCCCGCAGCGCGATCTCCAGTTCCCGCGCATATTGACAACCGGCCCACGGCAACACGAGCGTGGTGAGCGCGACAATCAACAGTTGGAAGCGAATGCTCACTCGACCCAGCGATAGCCCATTCCATACACGGTTTGTATCGCATCAAAGGCGGCGTCGATCTGCTGGAACTTCCGGCGCACGCGTTTGACGTGAGAGGTAATGGTATTGTCGTCCAACACCACGTTCGCTGCGTCCATCAGCTGCTGCCGGTTCTTGACGTGACCGGGATTGCGGGCGAGCGCATGGACGATCCAGAACTCGGTCAGCGACAGGGTGACCGGAACGCCGTTCCAGGTGGTTTGCATCTTCTCGCCGTCGATGGATAGGGCGCCGCGGCGCACGATCTCGGCGGCATTGTCCGGCCGGCGCAGCGCATCGATGCGCCTGAACAGCGCGGCGACGCGCGCCGCCAAATGCGGCAGGCTCACATCCTTGGTCAGAAAATCGTCGGCGCCGAGGCGCAGACCGGAGACCGCATCCAGTTCACTGTCGCGAGCCGTGAGAAAGATGATGGGAAGCTCGGCCGATAGGGCACGCAAGTCCCGACACAGATCGAATCCGCCTTCGGCCTCGTCCTCGAGCGATATGTCGATGATGGCGAGATCCGGCAAGTGGCTGTTGAAGGACTGCATGGCCGTCATGCGGTTGCCGTAGGTCTTGACCAAGTAGCCGTGCCGCGCCAGCGCCGCCGCATAATTCTCGCGCAAAGCCGGTTCGTCCTCGACTATCGCGATGTGTTTCTTCATCGCTGAATCATAGCCGATGGCGGGCGGTGCATTGAGAGATACGTCGGAAAAACGCGCCGCCATCATTCGTCAGAATTGATCGGAAGTTCGCTCGTTTCGAGTCCCGGGAGAGCGTCAATCCAGCGGGACACTGGCCTCGTACCAGCACGAGGAGACGAGCATGTCGAGATCATCCGGAAAGAATGAGCGGGGTTCAGTGCGCGCAATCGATTGCGCCTGGCGCGCCGGATCCGCGCGGCGTTTCTGGGGCCAACACCGCGAGGCATCCCTGAACTGGCTGGCGCTTGGATTACTGCTCGCCGCTTGGAACGTAGCGGACAACGGAGTTGCGAAGGAACCGCGGCAGCGCCCGCCGTCGTTGCGCGGCTATTCCTATGTCTCGGTACGCGCGGCTACGCGCATGCCATCGACGAATTGACGCGATGTTGGGCGCCTAAGTTCCTTTGAAGTGCGGTACATGGCTCGCAAAATTGCGCGGCAATTGCGTTCAGCGCCGCTGCGACGGATGGAGCACTTGAAGATCTGCGGCAGGAGCGTGACCGCGAAGTCCGCGGTTCGCCGATCAAGCGGCCGCCATCATCCCCTTGAGCTTGCTGATGGCATTCGATTCGACCTGGCGCACTCGCTCTGCGGAAATGCCGTATTCGTCGGCCAATTCGTGCAGAGTCGCCTTGTCCTCCGTCATCCAGCGCCGCTTTAATATGCTGCGGCTGCGCTCATCGAGTTTTTCGAGGGCTTGTCCCAGACGCTCGGTCGAGTCTTCTTCCCATTCCTCGCGCTCGACCTGGATGGCGGGGTCGGCGTTGCCGGCGGGTAGATACATGGCCGGTGAATAGGCTTCTTCCTCGTCGCTTTCCGGCGTCGGATCGAAAGACATGTCCCTTGCGGACAGCCGCTGCTCCATTTCCCGAACATCCGCCACGTCAACGCCCAAGTCACGGGCCACTGCCGCAGTTTCCGCTTCCGACAGCCACGCGAGATTCTTCTTCATCTTGCGTAGGTTGAAGAATAGCTTACGCTGCGATTTGGTGGTGGCGACCTTCACCAGGCGCCAATTGCGCAGCACATATTCATGGATCTCGGCGCGAATCCAATGCACCGCAAACGAGACCAGGCGCACGCCCACATTGGGGTCGAAGCGCTTGACCGCCTTCATGAGGCCGACATTGCCCTCTTGCACCAGGTCACCCATGGGCAAGCCGTAGCCTAAGTATCCGCGCGCAATGTGCACCACGAATCTTAGGTGCGAGAGCACCAGTTGCCGGGCGGCGTCCAGATCAGCTTCCGAGCGAAAGCGCACGGCGAGGGCGACCTCATCTTCCTTGGACAGGACCGGTATTTGCGACACGCGGTCAATATAAGAGTCCAGGCTCCCGACCGGGCCTGCGAACACCAATCCACCTGCACGTTTCGCGACTAAAGCAGTAGTCATTAGCTCAAACCTCCCAATCGATCCGGGTGCAATCATAGCACTCCTAAGGTTAGAGTGCTCATGTTACCGATAGTTCACATCGGGCGCAAGACGTTGAAAAATAAAGAATCTTGCATCGGCTCCAGGGGGCCCCTCACGTCGGATCGATGGCCCGAATATGCCGCGTCGCAGCAAACCATGATCCTACCCAGGCCAGAACCACGGCGACGCCTAATAAGCCGCTCGCGGCACTGAACCTAAGCCCTTGCAGCCGAAATTGGCTGCCATACAAGAGCGCCAGCTGCTCGACCGGACGGCTGAGTACTGCGGCCGCGACGGCAACCAAGATCAGAGCCATCGCGCCGCCGCCCAAGCCGTACCAAATTCCGCTGTACAGAAACGGCCGACGGGCGAAGCCGTCCGAGGCGCCCACCAACTTCATGACCTCGATCTCGGCACGCCGGTTCAATATATCCAACCGAATGGTGTTGCCGACGATGAGTATGACGCCTATTCCTAAGAGCCCACCGGTCAGCAGCACCACCCGCCGCAAGATATCCAACATGGCGTGCAAGCGTTTCACCCAGTCGGCGTCGAGTTGAACCGTTTGCACGTCAGGCATGGCCGCAATCGCCGCCTTCAGCGTGTCGGTGCCCTGCGGCGTGCTCGCGACCAGAGTCGGGGTGACGATCAAGGTGTCAGGCAGCGGATTGTCGCTCAGCGCATCGAGCGCGTTGCCGAATCCCGAATTGACTCGAAATTCCGCCAGTGCCTGATCCGCGGTGATCACGCGCACGGCAGCTACGTCGCCGCGCAGGCCTAATTGCTTGGCCAACGAGGTCACGCGCGCAGCACTCGCTTTCTTGTCCATGTACACCGATAAATCAAAGGCGTTATTCCAATTACCGGTGGCGGCGCTGACGTTCTGCAACACCAGGTTCAAGAATAACGGCAGTGCGAGCGCCACGGCGACCACGCCCATGGTCATGAGCGCGGCAAAAGGCTGCTTGGCGATGCGGCCCAAAGAACCCACCAGGGTCTGCGCATGCCGCGCGAAATAGGCTTGAATGCTCACGATGACGCGCCCGCGCCTACGGCGTCTGCCGCGGCGCCCGCGCCGCTCAAGTCGCCGGCGTCGAGGACGCGTCCCTCGTCCAAGATGATGCGTCGCGCGCCGAATTGCCCGATCAGGTGCACATCGTGGGTCGCGACCACGACAGTCACGCCGACCTCGTTGAAGCGCTTGAACAGCTTCATGACATCGAGTGCCAGATCCGGATCGAGATTGCCGGTGGGTTCATCGGCAATGAGCAGCGCCGGCTTCGCCACCACGGCGCGTGCGATGCCAACCCGCTGTTGTTCGCCGGTCGACAACTCCAGGGGAAGATTCTTTTCCTTGCCCAGCAAACCAACTTGATCTAGGGCCGCGCGCACGCGCTTGTCGAGCTCGCGCTTCGGTACGCCGGCGATGATCAGCGGCAACGCCACGTTGTCCGCCACCGGCCGGTCGTGCAGGAGTTTGTGATCCTGGAATACCACGCCGATTTGCCGGCGGAACTGCGGTATGCCACGCGGCGTTATTCCTGAGATATTCTGGTTGTTGATGAATACCTGGCCGCGGGTGGGGCGTTCGATGAGCGCGATCAATTTCAAGATACTGCTCTTCCCGGCACCGGAATGACCGGTCAAGAAGGCCATTTCGCCGGGGTCAATCCTGAATGAGACGCCGGCCAGCGCCTCGCGGCCGGTGGCATAGCGCTTGTGCACTTGGTCAAAGCGAATCATGCGGCATCCGTCTTCAACAGAGCGGATACGAATTCCGAAGCGTTGAACACGCCAAAGTCCTCGGTTTGCTCGCCAACGCCGACGAAGCGAATGGGGATGCCGAGTTTTTGCGCGATGGCGAGCACCACGCCGCCCTTGGCCGTGCCATCCAATTTGGTGATGACGAGGCCCGTCACTCCCAGCCCCTTGTTGAATTCCTGCGCCTGCGCGACCGCGTTCTGGCCGATCGTGCCGTCCAGCACCAACAGCACTTCGTGCGGCGCGCCGGCGTCCAGCCGGGCAAGCACGCGCTTGACCTTCTTGAGTTCGTCCATGAGGTGGGTCTGCGTGTGCAGGCGTCCCGCGGTGTCGGCAATCAGCACGTCGATGTTGCGGGCTCGCGCCGCCTGCAGAGCGTCGAAGATCACGGCGGCGGGTTCGGCACCGTCTTGCTGGGAAATGATCGGCACCTTGTTACGCTCGGCCCAGACTTCCAATTGTTCACGCGCCGCGGCGCGGAAGGTATCGCCGGCGGCCAGCATGACGCTGCGTCCCTCCGCCAGCAGGCGATGTGCCAGTTTACCGATGGTGGTGGTCTTGCCGGCACCGTTGATTCCCACCACTAAAATGACGTAGGGCTTGAGCTTCGGATCAACAATGAGGGCCCGTTCGACGGGCTTCAGGATATCGAGCATGGCGCCGTGCAACGCCTGGAGCAGCGCATCCACGTCGTTGAGTTCCTTGCGCGCCACGCGCCTGCGCAAGTCCTCGAGAATCCGGCGGGTGGCCTCGACTCCCACGTCGGCGGTGATCAGTCGCGTCTCGAGCTCATCTAGGATCTCGGCGTCGATCTTGCGGCCGGGCAGAAGTGCGGTGAGATCGGCGGTGAGCCAAGCGGGCCCCTGGTTCAATTTGGCGCGCAGGCGCTTGAAAAACCCGAGCGCTTTAGGGCTGTCGGCTTCGTTCGTCATGATATCGAGAGCTTAACAGAGCGGTTATGATACCGGCGGTGACTACCCTGAAGACGGAAATTCGCGCCTCCGGCGCGCGCAATTCGGTGCGCATCATCGGCGGAGGCTGGCGCGGCCGACGCGTCGCTTTCCCGGATCTACCGGGCCTGCGTCCTACGCCCGATCGGGTGCGCGAGACCTTGTTCAACTGGCTGCAGCAAGCCGTTGCGGGCAGCCGGTGCCTGGACTTGTTCGCAGGCTCGGGCGCGCTCGGCCTCGAAGCCTTGTCGCGTGGGGCGATGCAAGTGGTATTCGTCGAACAAGCCGTCGCCGCGGCGCGCGGCCTTAAGGAGCAATTACACCGCCTGGGCGGCGATCTCAAAGGCCAGGTCATGGAGATGGGCGCCGCGCGATTTTTACGAACGCCGGAGGAGCCTTTCGACATCGTGTTCTTGGATCCGCCTTTCGGGCGCGACGCGTTGGCGGAATATGTTCCCATGCTCGACGAGGGGAACTGGCTGAAGGTCGGCGGACTGGTATACCTGGAAAACGCCAAGACCGCCGGCACGCCCAAGCTGCCGGCTCACTGGGAAATCATCAAATCCAAGGCGGCGGGCGAGGTGGGGTATCATCTGGCGCGCTTCAACGCTCCGGTTGGTCTAATGCACACTCGGTCTGCCTAATGCACAAAAGAACGGCCGTCTATCCCGGCACCTTCGATCCGATCACCAACGGACATACCGACTTGGTGCGGCGAGCGGCCAGTATTTTCGATCGTTTGGTGGTTGCGATCGCGGCCAATCCGAACAAGGCGCCCATGTTCACCCTGGAACAGCGGGTCGAGATGGCGCGCCGGGTGCTCATCGACGTGCACAATGTCGAGGTCATGGGTTACGTCGGCCTTACCGTCGATTTCGCGCGGCAAAATGGCCTGTCCGTGATCGTGCGCGGGTTGCGCGCCGTATCGGACTTCGAATTTGAATTTCAATTGGCTAATATGAGCCGGCATCTCACGCCTGAGATCGAGTCCGTGTTCATGACGCCGCAGGAACAATACACCTTCATTTCCTCTACTCTGGTGCGTGAAATCGCGGTATTAGGCGGGAATGTCTCAGAATTCGTGCATCCGATCGTCGAGATCGAACTGAAACGGCACCGCCAGCTTTGACCGGGCCATATCCACCGCACAGGGCACGGCGATTCTCGGCCGTCGCCTGGCTGCTGCTCGCCATCGTCGCTTGGGCGCCGCCGGCCGCGCATGCGGATAGCCTCGCGCATGCGGAAGGATCGGCGCATCGTCCTATCGCCGCGCATGCCGTTGCGGCTCACAAATCGGCGATCGCCAGTGCCTACCCGCTCGCGAGCCAGGCAGGCCAGGAAATTTTCGCGGCGGGCGGCAATGCCTTTGACGCGGCGGTGGCGGTCTCGGCGGCGCTGGCGGTGGTGGAGCCCAGCAGCTCGGGTCTCGGTGGGGGCGGCTTCTACCTGCTGCATCGGCAGAGCGATGGCTACGAGACGATGCTCGACGCGCGCGAGAAGGCGCCCGGCGCCGCCACGCGTGACATGTACTTGGATAAAGCCGGCAAACCCATCGAAGGCGCATCGATCAGTGGACCGCTGGCGGCCGCGATTCCGGGCGAACCCGCCGCCTTCGAATACTTGGCGAGAAAGTTCGGCAAATTACCTTTGAAACGCAGCCTCGAGCCCGCCATTCGCCTGGCGCGCCAGGGGTTTCCGCTGTACGCGCGCCTGCAGGCCGGCATTCGTTACAAGCGGGAGATTTTGCTGCGCTCGCCGGACACCGCGAAGATTTTTCTCACCGCGGACGGCGATGTGCCAGACATCGGTACCGTAATCAAACAGCCGGATTTGGCCAACACTCTCGAGATTATCGCGAACCAGGGCGCGAAAGGTTTCTACCAGGGCCGCGTGGCAGCGGATTTGGTCGCCGGTGTGCGTGCCGGCGGCGGAATTTGGACGTTACAGGACCTT
>DATCDX010000254.1:0-4070 GCA_036510475.1 Steroidobacteraceae bacterium | reverse complement strand
ACACTGGGCGGTAAATCAGTGACGGCAAAAATTCTGGAGGCCGCAAAAACGCACGACGTCTTGATTTGGTTCTGCGGCCTGTCTTCCCCCGAATTGCACATTGCGCGCGTCAAGGCTCGCGTTGCGGCGGGTGGCCATCCTATTCCAGAAGAGAAAATCCGCGAGCGCTATCCGAGTGCACAGTTGAACCTCATCAAACTCATGCCGCAGGTGGCATACATCAAGGTCTACGACAATAGCGCGGAGGCAGCCGCCGACGGCACCGTGCCGGACCCTGTGCTCGTGCTCGAGATGGAAAACGGCCAAGTCATCTCCCCTGCTCCCGATGATCTCGAGGCATTGCAGCGCGCGCCGGAGTGGAGCAAATCCATTCTTGAGGCCGCACTACGCGCCGGGCCGGCGCGCGACTGAATGAATGCAGCGGGGTGAAGGTCGGCAACATCGCCGCTGCGCCGGCTGTCGTCGAGCTCCCTATGTCTTTCGCCGGGAGTTCGAATTGCGGCCGATGAGCTGCTCGGTTCAGCCGGCATTTCTCGGGCAAGGAAAATTATGGTGCGCCTGGAGAGATTACTTCGGGGCCTGCGGCCCCTCGCCCTCGCTGACGCTCGGGTCGCCCCTGCGGGCGATCGCCATCGCCGCTGCGCCGGCTGTCGTCGAGCTCCCTATGTCTTTCGCCGGGAGTTCGAATTGCGGCCGATAAGCTGCTCGGTTCAGCCGGCATTTCTCGGGCAAGGAAAATTATGGTGCGCCTGGAGAGATTCGAACTCCCGGCCTTCTGGTTCGTAGCCAGACGCTCTATCCAACTGAGCTACAGGCGCAATGGACTGACTGGCAACGTTTCTCGCGTGACGTTGCTTCCCCGACAATCTCAAAAGGCGGCCTCGCGGGTCCGGTGAAATCCGGGCCCGATCGCGTCAGGGGCGCGAATATTACCACATCGATTAACGGTCGCTCGGCGAGTTGCGCTCACGCTTATTGAGTTACGCAGCATCGATTGCCGCGCGCGGCAAAGAGGCACGACGCCGGCCACACAAGAACCGTCTTAGTCCCCAGTAACTCACTGAATAATAAGACTTTATCTATTTATAAAATCCTTGGATTGAATTGGCGGCCCACCATCGATGGGCTTCTCCGCCAGGTTCCGTCCGGCGGCGTGGCCCTTCAAGCCGACTCCACATCCAAATCGCTGCTCGGTACTCGAGACGGCCCCACGAAACGGCCTTGCAGTGAGCGAAGCTCGTCTTGATGCCAGCTCGCAAGTCGCCCCAACGCGTGATCACCCTTCACACTCAGCGCAAGATAGACCACGCGACGGTCGTCGTGGCTCGCCTCGCGAACGATGAGACCCAGGCTCTCGCATCGCGTCGCGAGTGCGACGACACCATGGTGTTTTGCCTGCAGCCGTTCGGCAATCTCCCCGATCGTGGCGCGATG
Organism: Steroidobacteraceae bacterium; assembly: GCA_036510475.1. Lineage (GTDB taxonomy): Bacteria > Pseudomonadota > Gammaproteobacteria > Steroidobacterales > Steroidobacteraceae > Bog-1198. The sequence goes on along the minus strand of DATCDX010000254.1, from coordinate 2,636 downwards.
CTGCTCGGGGTAGCCCTTTATTTGCAGAAGCAGCTGGTATTGCAGCGGCGTCAGTCCGACGCGCCGCGTCAATTGCTCGCTGTGGCGCAAAAAACGCCGCAGCTCGTAGCGGTAATCCGCGAGCGCGCGGTACTGCTGCATGGTGATCGGTGTGTTTTCGGATTTCATTGTGCCGCCCCAACGCTTGCGACCTTTACTCGTGCTTTTATAGCAGGCGCGAACCCTATCCGGCACATAACGAAATCGCATATCGATACAGCCATTCGGCATTTGTATCATGCCGTGATATATATTTATAGTGCGCAAAGCTCGCCCTTCGGCCGAAATATGGAGACCTTTCAATGACGCTACAACTCGGCGACACCGCGCCCGACTTCACCGCCTCGACGACGGAAGGATCGGGGTATCCAACGATGATGCGCGCAAGCTGTTTCCGGGCGGCTGGAAGGAACAGCGCCCGTACCTGCGTGTCGTGAAGCAACCGAGCTAGGTCGAGCGCATCATGGCAACCGCGCGGGAACGCGACGAATGGGCGCACGCGCCGTTCGATACCGCCGCGGTTGAGCGGCTCAGAAGCCTCATAGCGGGCTTTGACGCCAACCAGCGGCTCTGGTTGAGCGGGTATCTCGCCGGTTCCGCGGCCTCAGTGGCGGCGGTTGCTGCGCATCCCACCGCCGGCCCCGCGCAGCGGGCCGCGATCACAATTCTCTACGGCTCTCAGAGCGGTAACTCCGAACGCGTGGCCCGGCTGCTTCACGACAAACTGAAGGAGCGTCAAATCGAGTCCGCGCTCCTGGATATGATCGATTGCCGCAAGTCGCACCTGCAAGAGGCGAAACGACTTCTCGTTGTCGTCAGCACCCACGGCGACGGCGAGCCGCCGGAGCGCGCGCTGTCGTTGCACGAACTGCTGCGTGGACCGAAAATCACACGACTCGATCACCTGAGCTATTGCGTGCTCGCTCTCGGCGACTCGAGCTACGAGAAATTTTGCGAGACGGGACGTCAATTCGACGCGCGGCTCGAAGCACTTGGCGCAAAGCGGCTGCGTCCGCGGGAAGAGTGCGATGTCGAATACGAAATGCCGGCGCGCCGTTGGATCGATGACGTACTGACGCTCGTCAGTGGGCAACCGAACGCGGAGGCGCCCCCGCACCTTAACGATTCTGAAGCGCGGATCGCGACGATCTCGACGGCCTACACGCGCCGCAATCCGTTTCAAGCGCCCGTCCTCGTGAATCAGCGCCTGACCGGCCGCAAGTCCAGCAAGGACGTGCGGCATGTGGAATTGTCGCTGGAAGGTTCGCACATCCGCTACGAGCCCGGCGATGCGATCGGCGTGGTGCCGAAAAATCGCGGGGACGCTGCGGATGAGCTGCTCGCCGCGTCGCGCTTCGATCCTGAAGCGTCCGTTCGCGCCGACTCACAGACCATCGGTCTGCGCCAGGCCCTGATCGATTGCTTCGAGATCGGCCCCGTCACCGCAGCGTTCATGCAGCGTTATGCGGCCGCGATCGGATCGCCGCTGCCGCAGACCGGCGAGTCGCCGGATGCCATGCGGCGTTATCTGTACGGCAGGCACCTCGTCGACGTGGTGCGTGAATTTCCGCCTGCCGCGCTGAGTCCGGCGGACTTCGCGCAGCTGTTGCGGCCGCTTGCGCCACGGCTGTATTCCATCGCCTCCAGTCAGCGAACGGCTTCGGATGAGGCGCATCTGACAGTGAGCGTGGTCGAATACCAATCCTTCAACGCGCAGCGGCAGGGTGTCGTTTCCAGCCATCTCGCGGGTCTTGAAATAGAGGGCGCCGGCGTGCCGATCTATCTGCACCGCAACGGCGGCTTCCGGCTGCCCACGGACCCCCGGACGCCCATCGTGATGGTGGGACCAGGCACGGGCGTCGCGCCGTTCCGCGCGTTCCTGGCTGAACGCGAAGCAGTGGGCGCCGCCGGGCGCAATTGGCTGTTTTTCGGCGACCGCAATTTCGAATCCGATTTCCTGTATCAATCCGAATGGCTCGATGCCCGCAAGCGCGGCGCGCTCACGCGCATCGATGCGGCATTTTCACGGGACCAGCACGAAAAGATCTACGTGCAAGACCGGCTGCGGGAGAACGGCGCGGAACTGTGGTCCTGGCTGCAGGACGGTGCGCACTTGTACCTCTGCGGCGATGCCGAGTACATGGCGCCGGACGTGCATGCCGCGCTGCTCGAAATCGCGCGCGTGCATGGCGCTTTGACGGACGAACAGGCGGTCGAATACATGGCCGCCATGCTGAGCGCCAGGCGCTACCAAAAGGATGTCTACTGATGGATGTGGATCCAACCACTTTGCCTCGGCTGCGTCCCCTCGATGAACAAAACTCCAACGAGCGGCTCAAACACGACAGCCGTTTTTTGCGCGGCACGCTGCAGCAGAGCCTCGTAGACCCGGTCACCGGTGCGGTTACGGCCTCGGACGGCCTCTTGACGAAATTCTTCGGCATCTATCAACAGGACGACCGTGACCTGCGCGACGAGCGGCGGCGCGCGAAACTCGAGCCGCGGTATCAGTTCATGGTGCGCGTGCGGCTGCCGGGTGGGGTATGCACTCCCGCGCAGTGGCTGGCGCTCGATGCGCTGGCGCGGGAATTTGCGGG
>DATCDX010000253.1:0-2801 GCA_036510475.1 Steroidobacteraceae bacterium | reverse complement strand
AGCACCCCGCCCGATGTTTCGCGCAGAAAGGGCCAGTGCAACATGCGCCATACGACAATCACGAGCACGGCGCCGAGGAACCCAGACGCCGGAGCTGCCCAGCGGTCTCCCCACGCCGCCCGATTGCGGACACCCGTTTGGCCTGCATCGCCACTTTGCATAGAATCTCCGGTCGAATGCCCAACGTCGCGGCGCTTGGCTGCTGCGTTTCCTAATAATAGCGGCATGCGCCGGCAGTGCTCGCCCACCGTCCACTGGGACGCACCCCGTGCCTCAGTGGCCGGCCCAACGCTCCTGTTGATATCCTTTGGTCCAAATGAGAATGACGGGCATACAGGTGTTCTCAAAGTGCCCGTCAATGAATGGTTCGTGGACGAAGTCCGGAGAGTTGAAGACCTCGACAGCGGCAATGTCTCGGACACGTACGTAATTAGCGATCTGCAATGCTTCCGGACCGCCTCCAGTACTAAAATTTCCAATTGGAAGCGGTATGGGGAGGCCGTCGATGAAGGCGGCCAACGGGCTCCCGCACGTTTTCGGTTCGTGAAGGTGTCGAGACAGTTGGAAATCATACTGCAGGATCTTGTCGATCGACATGCCATCATACTTTTTCAACAGATCCGGGCCGAACGCGACCGCCCCGAGATGCTCACGCTGGCGTTGGAACACACGAGGTAGTTCCAGCTCCAACGCCATCGTCCGAACGGTATCCAGGAGCATCGCGGTCGGCGCCATGATGACCGTCAAGTGAGGGCTGCTGAGCGGTACCGTGATGCGCAGAGTGGTCATCACGAATCCAAGGCGTCGAACACGTAAGATGTGGTCGCCGGGCGAGAGGACGCCCAGATCGAAGTTGCCCGATCGGTCCGTGATCGCCCGAGGTCCGGTCGGGACCAGCTGGACTTCAGCATAGCCCAGCGGCACCCCGCCGATCGCCTCTACACGACCATCCACGCGCTGGCCTTGCGCTGTGGCCGATGCCGGACTGAAAGCCATCCAGGCCAACGCAAGGACGACAGTCAGTGGTGATCGCGGACGACCCAACGCTCCGCGTAAACCTCGGTCATATACCCGCATAACGACCAGCGGTGCGGCGCAGCTCACGGCCGCGGCCGCGCGTCCGGACTGGTGAGGATAGCCGGATCGACAGACAACTCTTCCCACCATTTCCCAGATGTGCTGCGCCGCGGGCGCAACTGCCGGAGCACGAGCCGCTCGCCTCGCTGAAATGCGACGCGATACGCCTTCACTTCAGCAGCAATATCCGGATCCTTCAGATCGCTCGCATAGCCGCCGCGGCGGACGTGTGCCTTGTGGGCTTCCCACATGTCCGGTTTGGCGAAACGCTTATGCAGCCGATCGCGATGACAGGTGCGGCAGAGGGGATACTCAGCCGGGCGATCCCAGCGGTACGGCTGTGAGTAATCCTCTGAATGGGGCTCGACCGGGACTGATGGATCGCCGCAAATGTCACACGGCCCAACATCCATCACGGGCAACCCTTGCTTCTTTCGCGCGTGAAAGGCGCGCAGCTTTGCATCCCGCTCCCGGCCGCTGTACCCGTTATATGGATTCATGGCTTACCGGGAAAGATCGCGTGCGAGCAAGAGGGACATTCACCCGTGGCGAGAACCTCCTCGCCGCACCCCTTGAATCGCCACGTATCAACGAGGGGCTTCCCGCACCCGAGGCACACGAGGCCTAGAGCATTTACAGTTCGCATGCGCCGAATCCAGCCGATACCGGCCGGAATCAGGGCAATCCCCCATCCCACGGCAAAGAACACGGGCTGCATCACCCCGGGCCACCCACGAGCGTCGGCGAGCGAGATCAGACCCCATCCGATCATCAATCCTGCGATGATCCCGCCGGCGAGAATTCGGTCCAGACGATCGTTCATTTGCATTCGAAAATCCCTCGCGAGGACGGCGAAGTCCTCCCGGTTGAATGCCAGGATGTCGTCGGGACGTTCGGTTGGCGCTATGAAGTTGTCGGTCAAGAGGCGGCGTCGCGCATGGGCCGGAGCACCTACACCGGGATATGGCCCATGGCGACGCCAAGGACCGTGAAGACTCCGATAATCACGAGCATGGCGCCGAGAAAGGCGGAGACGGCACGCACCCAGCGGTCTCCCCGAGGGCCTGCTATACCACTGACTGTTTGACCTGCGGCGCTGTGCGCCATGTGATCTCCGGTGGAATGCCTACCGGCCGCGCTAGCGGCGGCATCAGCGCCTCGCTAAAAGGCCCAGGCATCGACACATCCCTACTTATCGCGCACGGTAGCGGGCAGAATCGCGCCCACTGCGGCACCGACGATTCCACCGCCGATCGCGCCGAGTGTGCCAATCCCGATGGCGATGTCAATTCGAGTCCGCGTTGCGTGACAGGGATCCCGGATACAGCCAACCGCAACGGACTGACTCGCGATGATCCCCGCGGCGGCGCCGAGCGCCGCGCCGATCGCCGCGCCGACCCACACGTGATGACGGCGCGTCGAGGTAGCAACCGGCGCCGACGGGCCGATCGCAGCACCACGGAAGGGCGCGAAGTGAGTGGAGTCGCTTGCGACGTGAATCGCCGGCGACACTTCGACACGCGCCGCTTGCTGCGCCGCGATCCGCGCCGGCGTGCTGAAAGCGATCGCCAATACGATGATGCCGAAACGATGCATGTGGTTTCCTAACGGCCGCGCTCGCCCTACGGGCGAATCAATCATCGCACGCGCAGCGAGCCTCCGCAAATCGCCGACGGCTGCGGCGACTCGCACCGTTCAGCGAACTCGGTCCCGAGCCGCCGTCG
>DATCDX010000252.1:0-3691 GCA_036510475.1 Steroidobacteraceae bacterium | reverse complement strand
CCAAGTTCGGCGCGCCGGCCAGCAAGATTCCCGCCGTGGGCAAGCCGCCGATATCGCGCTGGGAGTATTCGGGTTTTATCGTGTATTACGAAGGCGATCACGTGATTCACAGCGTGGTTGCGAACTCTTAAAGAAAAATCGCGTAACATCCGCGTAACATCGTAAAGTAGATCATCGGTGCCCACCGCGACTCGTTCGCGGCGGGCGTTTTTCGTTTTTATGTTCTGTGAGCCATGCCCTTAACTCAACCTGTTCTACCCCGTGACGATGCTCCCGTCGTTAAATGGGGAAAACTCTACGGTGCCGCCGCGGCACTCGCCATCGCCGAGGCGGCGGCAAAGTCCGAGGGTCCCCTCGTCGTCATCGCGCAGAGCTCCCGCGACGCCGAGTCACTAGGCGATGAAATTCGATTTTTTGCCGGCCCCGGTTTGGCCGTCCGCGTCTTTCCCGATCTAGAAACGTTGCCCTACGATAGTTTCTCAGCCCATCCGGATATCACGTCCGCGCGCCTCGCCACCTTGGCGGAACTGCCGCGCGCGCGCAGCGGGGTCTGGCTGGTGGCCATCGATACGCTGCTGCAGCGTCTGGCGCCGCGCAGTTACGTCGAGGCCTACTCGCTCAAAGTGCATGTCGGCGAGACGCTCGACTTGGAAGCATTGCGCGCGCAGCTGGCATTGGCGGGCTACGCGGCCGTAACGCAAGTGGTCGCGCACGGCGAATTCGCGGTCCGCGGCTCATTGATCGACGTCTTTCCCATGGGGTCGGACACGCCCTACCGGATCGACCTGTTGGATCGCGACGTCGACAGCATCCGGCGGTTCGATCCGGACACGCAGCGTTCGTCGGACAAGCTGGATCGAATCCACCTGTTGCCCGCGCGCGAGACACCGTTGAATCCCGAGGCGGTACGCGAGTTTCGCCGCCGCTACCGGCTGCGCTTCACGGGCGACCTGTCGGAGCAGGTCATTTATCGCGATGTCAGTGCCGGTATTGCGTCCGGCGGCATCGAATTCTTCTTACCCTTGTTCTTCGAGCGCACTTCCCATCTGTTTGAGTATCTGCCGCCCTCCAGCGTGCTGGTGGACATGAACGATGCGACCTCGGCGGTGGACGGCCTGTGGAAAGGCATCGTGGAACGCCACGAACAGCTGCGCCACGACCGTCACCGGCCGATCCTGGATCCTGCGGAGATTTATTTGACACCCGCGGAGTTCGCCGAGTCGTTCGCGGCTTGGAAGCTGGTACAGCTGCATACCTTCGAATGGCCACCCGAAACTCCCGGGTTGTCGCAAAATTTTTCGAGCGTCGCGCCCGCCGCGGTTCGCATCGACGCACGCGCGGAACAGCCGGCGGCGCAGCTGGCCCTGCACATCAAGGAGAGCCGCTCACGCATTTTGCTGGCCGCGGAATCCGCCGGACGCCGTGAACTGTTGCTCGATCTGCTGCGCGGCCGCGATATTCAAGTAAAAATATTCGACAGCTTTGCGAGCTTCATGGCCGCCGACGCTGATCTCGGCATCACCGTATCGGCCGCCGTCTCGGGCTTAAGGCTGGAGGCGCCGCCGCTTGAAATTCTCACCGAATCGCAGCTGTTCGGCGACCGCGCGCGCCAGGAACGGCGCCGCCGCCGCGCCGAGCGTGATCCGGCCAAAATACTCAAGGAGTTGACGGATCTGCGCGTCGGTGCGCCGGTCGTCCACGAAAGCTACGGCGTCGGCCGCTACATCGGCCTGCAAACCATGGATGTTGCCGGGTATACGGGCGAATTTCTGGTGCTGGAGTACGCCGACGGCGACAAGCTATACGTGCCGGTGCAGGCATTGCATCTGGTGTCGCGCTATACCGGTGCGCCGGCCGAGACGGCGCCGCTGCATAAACTGGGCGGCGAGCAGTGGCAAAAAGCGCGCCGCAAGGCGGCGCAACGGATACGCGATGTCGCTGCGGAACTCTTGGATCTGTATTCGCGCCGCGCGGCTCGTCAGGGCACTCGGATAGTGGCCGATGAGGAAGAATACCGGGCGTTTCAAGCCGGATTCCCCTTTGAAGAGACCGCTGATCAAGCCACCGCCATTGAACAGGTGCTCAGCGACTTGAAATCCGACAAGCCCATGGACCGCGTCATCTGCGGCGACGTGGGCTTCGGCAAGACCGAGGTCGCGCTGCGCGCCGCGTTCGTCGCCGTTCAGGCCGGCAAGCAAGTGGCTATCCTGGTGCCGACCACCCTGCTCGCGCAGCAACACTACACCACCTTCGCCGACCGCTTCGCCGACTGGCCGGTACGCATCGAAAGCCTGTCGCGCTTTCGCACCAACAAGGAAGCCGGCACCGTCGTGAGCGGCATCGCCGACGGTTCGGTCGACATCGTCATTGCCACCCAGCGGCTGTTGCAAGGAAAGGTACGCTTCAAGGACTTGGGTTTGGTGGTCATCGACGAGGAGCACCGCTTCGGTGTGCGCGACAAGGAGAAACTCAAGGCGCTGCGCACCGAGGTCGATGTTCTGACGCTGACCGCAACGCCGATTCCGCGCACCCTGAACATGGCCATGGGAGGATTGCGCGATCTGTCCTTGATTACCACGCCCCCGGCTGAGCGTCTGGCCGTGAAGACTTTCGTCCTGGAGTGGAATGAAACCGTGGTGCGCGAAGCGGCGCTGCGTGAGATTCGCCGCGGCGGCCAGATCTACTTTGTCCACAACACGGTGGAGACCATCGAGAAAACCGCCCAGGCGATTCGCGAACTGGTGCCCGAGGCGCTGGTCGCGGTGGGCCATGGGCAAATGCGTGAACGCGAACTAGAACAGCTCATGCTGGATTTCTATCATCGGCGCTTCAATGTCCTGGTCTGCACCACCATCATCGAAAGCGGCATCGATGTGCCGACGGCGAATACCATCGTCATCGACCGCGCCGATCGCTTCGGCCTGGCGCAGATCCACCAGTTGCGCGGACGGGTCGGCCGCTCGCATCATCGGGCGTATGCCTATTTGATTACGCCGCCACGCAAGGCCATGACCGCCGATGCCGTGAAGCGGCTCGAAGCGCTGGAATCGCTGGAGGAACTCGGCGCCGGCTTCACGCTGGCCACGCACGATCTGGAGATTCGCGGCGCCGGCGAGCTGTTGGGCGATGAACAGAGCGGCCAGATCCAAGAGATCGGCTACAACCTGTACATGGAACTACTGGAGCGCGCGGTCGCCGCGCTCAAATCCGGCAAACAGCCCGACCTGGAGGGGCCGCTCGACGCGGGCCCCGAGGTCGAGCTGCACGTGCCGGTGTTGATCCCGGAGGATTACGTGCCGGACGTGCATCTGCGTCTGATGCTGTACAAACGCATCGCCGGCACGGCATCACGGGAAGAACTCGACGAACTGAAGGTCGAGATGATCGACCGCTTCGGGCCGATGCCTGCGTACGCGCAATCGCTGTTTCGCTCGACCTACCTTAAGCTGCGCGCCGGGCAACTGGGGATACGCAAGATCGATGCCGGAGCCAGCAGCGGCTATATCATTTTCGAGGAACAGAACAAGGTCGACCCGAAACGCGTGCTCAAGCTGATCCAGGGACGACCGAAGGAATATCGTCTCGACGGCCCTCTCAAGCTACGTTTCGCCCATGACGCGCGCACCGAGGAGAAGCTGTTCACCCGGGTCGAACAGCTGGTGGAACAACTGACATGAGTTCGGCGCCGCCG
>DATCDX010000251.1:0-7152 GCA_036510475.1 Steroidobacteraceae bacterium | reverse complement strand
TCAAGCATCGCGCGACAACAACGCCGACGCCGACGGCAGCGCGTGCGCGTAGGAATCGAAAATCGCCATCAGCGCGGCACGCATGTCGGTCTTGGGCGTCCAGCCCAGCTCAGCCGTGGTGTTCTTGATGGACGGCAGGCGCGCCGGAATGTCCGCGTAGCCCTTGCCGTAGTAGTCCAGGGCCGAGATGTCGATGAGCTTGGTGTTGCGGGCGGTGGGCGCATATTCCGGCCGCGCCAGGGCGATTTCCAACATCATTTCCGCCAACTTGCGGATCGAGTACAGATTGTGCGGATTGCCGATGTTGTAGATCTTGCCGTCGGCGATGCCGCCGGGATTGTCGATGACCCGCGTCAGGCAATCGACCGCGTCGTCGATGAAGGTAAAGGCGCGCGTTTGACTACCGCCGTCGACCAACTTGATCGGCTCGCCGCGCACGATGTGGCCGAGAAACTGCGTCAACACCCGCGAGCTACCCTCCTTGGGATCATCCATGCTGTCGAGCCCGGAACCGATCCAATTGAAGGGACGAAACAAGGTGAACTGTAACCCTTGCTGGCCATAAGCCCAGATGATGCGGTCCAAGAGCTGCTTCACGCAGGAGTAAATCCAGCGCTGCTTGTGAATGGGCCCGAGCACCAGTTCCGTGGTATCCGAATCGAATTCCTTATCGCGGCTCGCGCCATACACCTCGGATGTCGAGGGAAACACCACGCGCTTCTTGTACTTCACGCAGTGGCGGATGATGGGCAGATTCGCCTCGAAATCCAACTCGAATACCCGCAACGGTTCGCGCACATAAGTGGCCGGCGTCGCGATCGCCACCAACGGCAGAATCACATCGCACTTGCGCACATGGTATTCCACCCACTCCAGATTGATGGTGATGTCGCCTTCCACGAAATGAAAACGCGGATCGCCGAGCAGCGTGCCGACCCGCTCCGATTGCAGGTCGATGCCGTAAATGTGCCAATCGGTATGCGCCAAAATGTACTTGCTCAGGTGGTGTCCGATGAAACCATTGACCCCGAGAATGAGAACGTTTTTCAAATTAAACCCCTGTTCACGATAAGCGTTAGACCAGCGACAACGGCTGCTGCGACAACGCCGGCGGTGCGGATTCGGGCGTCACAGCCTGATTATCAACCGCCAGTTTCGTAATCAGCAATCGCCGTCCATCGGCGCAGTCCACGAACCAACGATCATCTTCCGCATACAGGCACGGCGTAGATTTCGCGTGCCTCACCGGCTGCGTCTCCACTCGCGTCTCAAGGAGAGCAAGCCTACACCCGTTGACCTCGGTGAAGGCGCCCGGAAACGGCGGCGCCACCGCCCGCACCAGATCGTGCACCGCGCGCGCGCCCTGCCGCCAATCGATGCGCCCATCCTCCGGACGGCGCCGGCCAAAGTACGAACCCTGTTTAAGATCCAGGGGCCGTGATGCCGCCGTGCCCGCAATGAGCTTAGGTAAACTGCGCCGCAATACCAGCGTCGCCGCGTCCGCAACTTTGAGCGACACATCGAGCGCCGTGTCGTTCTCCAGAATAGGCACGGATTGCTGATCCACCAACGCGCCCGCATCCGGCTTTTCCAGCATGTAGTGCAGGCTCGCGCCCGTAACCGTCTCGCCGTGAATGATGGCCCAATGCACCGGCGCGCGTCCCCGGTACCGCGGCAGCAACGAGCCGTGCATATTGAGCGCGCCCAAGCGCGGGATGGCCAGCCACTTAGGCTCCAGCAGGTAACGATAGTAAAACGAAAACAGAAAATCAGGATTCGCGGCGCGCCCCGCCTCGAGCCACTGCGGCGTATTGGGCGAATCCGGCGTCTCGACGCGCACACCACGCGCCTCGGCCAACTGCCGCACGCTGCCGAACCACTGGCTCTCCCCCGGATCATCGGCATGGGTGAACAACAGCGCGATCTCCACGCCCTGCGCCAATAGCTCGCGCACGCAACGCACGCCCACCTCGCTGTAAGCGAATACCACCGCGCGCGGCGGCAATCGCGTCACCGCAGCCGTCAAAGCAGCGTGCCCTGGCCGCCACGCGGCAAGGCATCGGAAAGCCTGGCGCTGCCGGGAGGCGCGTCGGCGCGAGACGCGTCGCCGAGCGCCGGCTCGGAATGCGCCGCGTCGCCCAGCATCGTGCCGCCCGGCCCGGCGCCGCCCAGCGCCGTGCCGCCGACGACCGCCGCGTCGGTGAGTGCCGCCGCGGTGGGCCGCTCCTCGGCGTCCGCCTCCAACACCGCCTGCACGATGTAGCGCGGCCGCTCACGCACCTGGGCGTAGATGCGCCCCACGTATTCACCCAGCAAGCCGATGCCGAACAAGGCCACGCCGATCAGGAAGAACACGATCCCGAACAGAGTGAACAACCCTTGCGCCTCTGGGCCGACGATGATGCGGCGGATGGCTAGGTACACCACCAGGACCGCGGAGAGGCTTGCCACCGCCATGCCGACCATGGAAAAAAGCTGCAGCGGCACCACCGAAAACCCCGTGATCAGATCGAAGTTCAGCCGCACCAGGCTGTACAGCGAATACTTCGACTGGCCGGCGTGCCGCTCCTCGTGAGCGATCGGCACCTCGATCGGCTTCATGGCATACAACGACGCCAGCGCCGGAATGAAGGTGTTGACTTCGCGGGTCTGATTGAGCGCCGTCACCACCGAGCGCGCGTAGCCGCGCATCATGCAGCCCTGATCGGTGATGCGCACCGGCGTGAGCCACTCGCGCAGCTTGTTGATGCGCTTCGAGAACCAGCGCCGCCACCACGAGTCCTGGCGCTGTTGGCGAATGGTACCCACGTAGTCGTAGCCCTGATCGAGCATGCCGACCAGCTTGCCGATTTCCTCCGGCGGATTCTGCAAATCCGCATCCAGGGTGATCACATACTCGCCGCGCGCATACGCCAAGCCCGCCATCACCGCCGAATGCTGGCCGAAATTCGCATGGAACAGCACCACCCGCGTGTGCCGCGGCCGGCTCGCGAACTGCTGGCGCAACAAGGCGACCGAGCGATCGCGGCTGCCGTCGTTGACGAACACACATTCATAGGAAATCCCCAGCGCATCGAGCGCCGGATACAGCCGCGCGAACAAGGTCGGCAGCACCGCCTCCTCGTTGTAGACCGGAATGACGACGCTGAGTTTGGGAGCGGAAGGCATATCGCGTATCATTTAGCCCGCATTATTCGTGAAGGACAATTTCTTCATGCTCCGGAGCCGGGATTAGGAGGGGATTTTCCGGGCCGCCGTGAATCCGTCCATGGAGGCTGCGGGAAAAACATCCTGTTTTTCACGCCCCGGAAAATCCCCTCCTAATCCCGCCTCCTCGTTATATGTCTCGTGCTTCATGAATACTTCGGGTTAAGCCTCAGTGATCCGCGGCGACCGCGCCCTGCGACTTGAGCACCTCCAGCAACTCTTGGGTCTTGGCCTGCATCAACGCCACCGAATCGCGCGCCTCGACATTCAGCCGGATCAAGGGCTCGGTGTTCGAGCTACGCAAATTGAAACGCCACTGCGCGAATTCGAAGGACACGCCGTCGGTGCGGTCGAGCACAATGGCCTGCGGCGCATAGCGCGCCTCGATCGCCGCAATAGTCGCCTTGGCATCGGGCACGCGGTAATTGAGTTCGCCGCTGACCGGAAACAAGCCGATGCGCTCGCCCACCAACTGCGACAGTTTTTGCCCGGACTCACTGACGATCTGCGCCACCACCAACCACGGAATCATGCCGCTGTCGCAGTAGGCAAAGCGCCGGAAATAATGATGCGCGCTCATTTCGCCGCCGTACACGCCGTCGACCTCGCGCATGCGCTGTTTGATGAAGGCGTGGCCGGACTTCGACAGCACCGAGATGCCGCCGCTGGCCTTGACCACTTCGATGGTGTTCCACGTCAGGCGCGGGTCGTGCACCACCTTGCCGCCGGCCTGACCGCGCAACAGCACCGAGGCCAACAACCCCACGATGTAGTAACCCTCGATGAAGCCACCCTGTTCATCGAATAAAAAGCAGCGGTCGAAATCACCGTCCCAGGCAATGCCGAAATCCGCGCCGTGCGCGCGGATCGCCGCGACCGTGGGCGCCCGATTCTCCTCCAGCATGGGATTCGGGATGCCGTTGGGGAAATTCCCGTCCGGCTCATGGTGCACCTTGATGAATTTAAACGGCAGATGCGGTTCCAGCTGGTCGACGATCAGTCCCGCGCCGCCATTACCGGCATTGACCACGATCTTCAGCGGCTTGAGCTTCGCCATATCCACATACGACAACAGATGCTTGACATAGGCGTCGGTGATATCGATGTGCCGGCGCACTCCGGCGCGCTCAGGCTTGGGAAATTCTTCGCGCTCCGCAAAGACGCGGATGTTCTGCAGGCCATTGTCGCCGCTGATGGGCTTGGATTCCTCGCGCACGAATTTCATGCCGTTGTAATCTGAAGGGTTGTGACTGGCGGTGATCATGATGCCGCCGTCGTAGCCCCCATCGAAAGTCGCGAAATACACGCCCTCGGTGCCGCAGACGCCGATATCATAGACATCCACGCCGCTGTCGATCAAGCCGCGGCACACGGCATTGGTCAGGTTCTCGCTCGACAATCGAATATCGCGCCCCACCACCACCCGCCTGGGTGAGAGAAACTGCGCATAGCCGCGCGCCACCCGGTACGCCACGTCATCGTTCAGCTCATTCGGGATCCGCCCGCGTAAATCGTAGGCTTTGAAGCAAGTGATCGATTTCAAGTGTTGGTCCCTTGGCGTCCGTAATTGTCCTCGTAGCGCACGATGTCATCCTCACCGAGATACGACCCCGATTGCACTTCCACGATGTGCAGCGCCACCTTGCCGGGATTCTCGATGCGATGCCGCGCGCCGATCGGAATGTAGGTCGATTCATTTTCCGACAACAAGAACACCTTGTCATCGCAGGTGATGCGCGCCGTGCCCTGCACCACGATCCAATGCTCCGCACGGTGATGATGCATTTGCAGCGACAACACCCCGCCCGGCTTCACCGACAGGCGTTTTACCTGGAAACGCTCACCGTTGTCGATGCTGTCGTAGCTGCCCCACGGCCTGAACACCTCCCGATGCAGGGCCGATTCACTGCGGCCGGATTTCTTCAGCATCGCGACCAGTTCCTTCACGTCCTGCACCCGCTCCTTGGGCGCCACCAAGATGGCATCCTTGGTCTCGACGATGATGTGATCGTCCATGCCCACGGCCGTCACCAAACGGCTGGTCGAATGCACATAGCAATCGTGCGTGTCATGCACCAAGACATCGCCCTGTAGCACGTTGCCCTCCTCATCCGCCGGCAACGCATCGAACAACGAGGACCAAGAACCCACATCGCTCCAGCCCGCATCCAACGGCAACACCACTGCGTCCCGCGTCTTCTCCATGACCGCGTAATCGATCGACTCGCCGCGGCACTTCTCGAAGGCCGCCTTGTCGATGCGCACGAAATCCAAATCGGTCTTGGCCGCGGCGAACGCAAGTTCGGAAGCCTCGAGAATATCCGGCGCGAACGCCTTCAGTTCCGCGAGATAGCGGGCTGCCTTGAAGACGAACATGCCGCTGTTCCAGAAATAATCGCCCGAGGTGACGAACTGCTGCGCCACGTCCAGCGGCGGCTTTTCGATGAACTGCGCCACCGGATAGGCCGGCCCGTTGCCGTCGCCACGGCGAATGTAGCCATAGCCGGTTTCCGGCGCATGCGCCACGATGCCGAAGGTCACCAGCTTGCCGTCCTGCGCCAACCCCGCCGCGACTACCGCCGCCGCCTGAAACTTGAGCGCATCACGGATCACATGATCCGCCGGCGCCACCACCAAGGTAGCGTCCGCATCGATCTGTTGGGCTTTGAGCGCCGCGATGGCCACGGCAGGCGCCGTATTGCGTCCGACCGGTTCGAGCAGTATCGCGGACGCCCCCAGCCCCAGCGCGCGAATTTGCTCCGCGACGGTGAAGCGATGCGCTTCGTTGCAGACCACGATGGGTGGGCCTGCGCCGGCAATGCCCGCCAAGCGCGCAGCGGTATCCTGCAACATGGTGCGCTTACTGGTGAGCGCCAGGAGTTGCTTGGGATACATTTCGCGCGACAGCGGCCACAGCCGCGTGCCGGCACCGCCGGATAAAATCACCGGAATTAATTGGCTCATGTTTCGCTCACTTTATCGGCCGGCCTTAAGCCGATTTCAACGCTTGGCCGCGGCCGATCGCATAATAACTGAAGCCGGCGCGCGCCATGTGCGCCGGGTCGTATAGATTACGGCCGTCGAAAATCACCGGCGCGCGCAGCGCACGTTTCATGGCATCGAAATCAGGACTACGAAATTCCTGCCACTCGGTGACGATGGCGAGCGCATCCGCGCCCTCGAGCACCTCGGGGCTGGTTTTGCACAGCACGAGGTCCGGCCGATCCCCGTAAATCCGCCGGCATTCAGTGTTCGCCACCGGATCGTAGGCTCGCACCTTCGCGCCGGCGGACCACAGCGCTTCCATGAGCACGCGGCTGGCCGCCTCACGCATGTCATCGGTATTGGGCTTGAACGCCAGACCCCATAGCCCGATGGTCTTGCCGCGCAAATCGCCGAAGTGCGCCTTGATTTTCCCGAACAACACCTGCTTCTGGCGATTGTTGACGCTCTCCACTGCGCGAAGCAGGGGGGCGTCGTAACCCACCTCGTCGGCCGAGCGCTTCAGCGCCTGCACGTCCTTGGGGAAGCATGAACCGCCATAGCCCACGCCGGGGTAAATAAAGGCATAGCCGATGCGCGGATCCGAGCCTATGCCGACGCGCACCGCCTCGATGTCGGCGCCGAAGCGTTCGGCCATATTGGCCAGCTCGTTCATGAAGCTGATCTTGGTCGCGAGCATGGCATTGGCCGCGTACTTGGTGAGTTCCGCCGAGCGCACGTCCATGACGATCATGCGGTCGCGATTGCGCGTGAACGGTTCATACAAAGAACGCAGCAACTCCGTCGCGCGCGCACTGTCGGTGCCGATGACCACGCGATCCGGCTTCATGAAGTCGGCGAGCGCCGCGCCCTCCTTGAGGAATTCAGGATTGGAGACCGTGTCGTACTCGATGCTCGCGTTTGCGCCCCGCGCCGCCAGAGATTCCCGCACCGCCTCGATGT
>DATCDX010000250.1:0-2396 GCA_036510475.1 Steroidobacteraceae bacterium | reverse complement strand
AAGGGCTTCGACTATGAGGAAGCGACCATATTGACCGTGGTCGTTGTGCTTCTGATCAGCGCGCGCGAGCGCTTTCGGCGGCGTGCGTCTTTGATCGAACAGCACTACTCCGGCCCCTGGATCGTCGCCCTGTGCTTGGTCCTCGGCACCTCTGCGTGGCTGGTGCTCTTCGCCTATCGGCATGTGCCCTACGCGAACCAGCTATGGTGGGAGTTCGCCTTCCACAAATCGGCGCCGCGCAGTCTGCGCGCCTCGCTGCTCGCCGTCATGATTGCGGCCGCTTACGGCATGTGGCGGCTGTTGCGGCCGGCGCATCCTCCGATCTCTCCGCCGGGCGCGGATGACATGGAACACGTCGTGGCGTTGGTCGCCGCCGCCGAGGATACGGCGGCCAATCTGGCGTTGTTGGGCGACAAGAATTTCTTGTTCAATCAGGAACGCACGGCGTTCATCATGTACCAGGCTTCCGGCAACAGTTGGGTGGCGATGGGAGATCCGATCGGGCCGCCCGCGCAGTGCGAGGCACTGGCATGGGAGTTCCTGGAAAGCTGCGATGGAATGGCGGTTTCGCCGGTGTTCTACCAGGTCAAACCGGAAAATTTGCCGTTGTACATCGACCTGGGGTTGAACTTGAGCAAGCTCGGCGAGGAGGCGCGTGTCGCGCTCGACAATTTCGCCTTGGAGGGCGCTGCGCGCGCGGACTTGCGCCAGGCGCATCGGCGTGCGATCCGCGATGGGGCGCAGTTCGAGGTCGTGGCACGCAGCGAAGTCGGCGCGATGCTGCCACAGCTCAAGGCTGTGTCGGATGCATGGCTCGCAGAAAGAAATACCGCGGAGAAGCGCTTTTCCCTGGGGTTCTTCGATGAGCGCTATCTGATGAATTTCGATTGCGCCGTGGTGCGTTGTGCGGGCGCGATCGTCGCTTTCGCCAATATATGGCGCGCAGGCTCAGGTGAAGTGTCGGTCGATCTGATGCGCTATAACGCCGCCGCGCCGAAGTGCATCATCGATTTTTTGTTGATCGAATGCATGCTGTGGGGCAAGTCGCAGGGCTATGCGTGGTTCAATTTAGGGATGGCGCCGCTGTCGGGCCTGGAGGAGCATGCGCTCGCTCCGGCCTGGCACAAGCTCGGTCGCATGGTGCAGCGTTACGGTGAGATGTTCTATCACTTCGAGGGGCTGCGTAAGTACAAGGAGAAGTTCACCCCGGTGTGGCGACCTCGATATCTGGCGGCGCCGGATGGTCTTGCGATGGCGGGCGCGCTGCTCGATGTGACGTCGCTGATTTCGGGCGGTGTCGGCAAAGTTTTGAGAAAGTAACCTGAGCGATCAATTACCTCGCAACCCGATGATCGAGGAAATGGCGTGATATTAAGGCTCGGCCGGTGGTGGTGGATCGCGGGGATTCTGTGGTGGCCGCTGCGAGGGGCGGCGGCGCCGCCGCCGATGCTGAGCTCGGCGCCGACGTCTATGACGACGTCTACGGCGACATCGGCGGCCACGCCGACTTCGGTCACGGGCTTGCCGTTGACCGTGATACCGGCGGCGGCCGGCGGGCACAGCCCTTGGTTCGGCGTGTTCCTGTCGGGTGACGGTGGCTGGGTCGCCATCGACCGGCGAGTGGCCGATGAACTCGCGAAGCACCACATACCGATCGTCGGTTGGGATTCGTTGAAATATTTTTGGTCGCGGCGCACGCCGCAGGGTGCCGCGCAGGATCTGGACCGGGTGGTGCTTCACTACGCGCAAAAATGGCATCGGACGCATGTGCTGTTGATCGGCTTTTCGCAGGGCGCGGACACCATGCCCTTCATGGTCAACCGCCTGCCCGCGGCCACCCGCGATATGGTGGGTCTCATGGCGCTGCTCGGCATCAGCGACAGCGCCAACTTCGAGATTCACGTCGGCAATTGGCTGGGTGCGCCGCCCTTAGGTCTACCCACAGCCCCGGAGTTGCTGGGGTGGAGCGGGCCGCCCTATCTATGCATCTATGGCGCGAAGGACCACGATGCGGCTTGCGAGGAGGTGACCGGTAACGACGGCGTGGTCATCAAGATGCCCGGAGGACATCATCTGCGCAGGCGCTACGCGGCCGTTGCCGCGCAGATATTCAGGAGGCTGCCGGTGGTGCCCGTGGTTCCGGTGGTGCCCGTCGCTCTAGTCAGTACCTCGGCCCATTGATATAAACCGGTTGACAGGGCCTGGGGGATAAGAAGCTGGAAGCCAACGTGGGGGAGCAAATGGCTTCCAGCTTCTTATCCCCCAAACCGTTCTCATTGGGCGGATGTAAATCGCGGTGAACTTGATTTTCGTGGTGCGCCGGTAAAGCCGGCAAGGAATAGGAGGTGAGAGTCCGTTACGGCGAAGGATTAGCAATCTATAGCGGCCTCAAGTCG
>DATCDX010000249.1:0-2008 GCA_036510475.1 Steroidobacteraceae bacterium | reverse complement strand
CAGCGCACGGACGTCCACGTCCGTAATTGCTCCCTGGCTGCGCAGATTTTCCGGCGGTGCAAAGGCCGCTGCGTCGAGCCAATCAGGCCGGGTGGACCACGCCTTGATGAGCGATACCTGTCCTCCCGGAAACACGGCTTGCAGGGCACTCTCGGCGTCGATCAGCAAGCGCGATTCCGCGTCGCCTTGCAAAAGTAGTATTGAGTTTGTGGTAGACATTGTAAGATTAAAAAGTTGGGGTCTTCGAGACGAGGCGCGCCTAAACAGTGAGCAATGAGCGCCGAGAGATCAAGTCGTATCAAATGTAACCGGCATTAGCTCGTGCAACGCTGCAGCTTCCGCAGGCAACGGTTCATCGGGCAGATCGCTCAACCACGCCGCGACATCGCCGGGTTTCATCCAGTCGCCGGCGCCGAAGAAACAGCGACGTAGTGCGCCCGCTCGCGCAGCCGTTACCAGCACGATGGCCTTGTCGGTCTCGAATTCAAGCAGCGCATCACCCGCCTTCACCATGTCGCCATCGGCTTTGAACCATTCGAGCACACGGACCTCGATCAAATCGCCCAGTTCCTTCGGAATCTCCAGCTTTCGAATCACAATGAATCCTCATACAGTTTCGATTGAACAGACGTGACTCAGCAAAGCGATGCGCGCTCGAGCAGCGTCAGGGCGCACTGCACGATACGGGGCGCATCCGGGATCGCGTACGACTCCAGCACGGGACTCGCCGCAACCGGCGTGCGCCGCGCACCCAGGCGCGCCACGCGCAGGCCCGGAACACGCTGCTGCAAGCCGAACGCCAGTTCGGCGCCTACACCGCAGACCTCCTGTCCCTCCTCGACGAAGAGCGCGTTCCCGGTGCGGCGCACCGATGCGGCGAGCGTATCCCAGTCGATCGGCCAGAGGGAGCGCAGGTCGATCACGTCCGCTTCGATACCAGCGGCGGCCAGCAATTCGGCGGCCTGCAGCGCCACGATGCTCATGTACGAATGCGCGACGATCGTCAGATGGCGCCCTTCCCGTCGTAGCGCAGCGCTGCCGATCGGAATCAATTCCTCGGCGTCCGGCACGACTCCGCCGAGTGGAAATAGTCTCTTATGATCGATGAAGACAACGGGGTCCATCGCGCGCATGGCGGTCTTCAATAGGCCATAGGCATCGCCCGCGGTGGATGGCGCCAACACCGTCAGACCGGGCACGTTCATGAGCCACGGTTCGATCGACTGTGCGTGAGTCGGACCTTGTCCCTTGGCGCCCGCCGTGGCTTTCACGACCAGCGGCGCGCGCAGTTGACCTGCGCTCTTGAAGCGCAACTTGGCGGCGTAGTTCACCAGCGGGTCGAGGCCCAGCATCATAAAGTCGAGATAAGTGATGAATGCGAGCGGGCGCAGGCCGGCCGCCGCCGCACCCGCGGCGAGGCCCACCGTGAGAGCCTCCGCCACCGGCGTGTTGCGCACCCGCGAGGGTCCAAAGCGCGCAAATAGTCCGCGGGTTTCCGCGTAGGAGCCACCATGCTCGGCAATGTCCTGCCCAAGCAAAATGACCGTAGGGTCGCGCTGCATCTCTTCGGCCATCGCACGTGCCAGCGCCTCGCGAAAAAAAAGCCTAGACATCGAGCAGCGCCGCTTGCGGATCCGGCCATTGGGCGGCCGCCGCAAATCGCTCCGCAGCGGCAATCTCGGCGTTCACGTCCGCCCGCATGCGGCTCAAGAGATCTTCGTCGAGCACGCCGTCCTCGCGCAATCCGCGCTCGTAGATCCGCAACGGATCGTGCTCATCGAAACCTTGAATTTCCGTTGCATGGCGCTCTTCGCGAGTAAGCGTCGAATGCGGCCCCATGCGCACACAGCGCAGTTCAAGGAATCGCGGGCCTTGTTCCGACCGAATCGCAGCCACCGCCTCTCCGGCCGCAGCCGCCACCGCATCGACGTCGGCGCCATTCACTGCCTGCGCCGGTACCGCGAATGGACCGGCAAGGTCGGTTAGGCGAGCGGCCGCAATGACTTCA
>DATCDX010000248.1:0-11389 GCA_036510475.1 Steroidobacteraceae bacterium | reverse complement strand
ACCTTTGAGATTGAGCAGCTGTAGCAGCGCCGCGGTGTCCTGCATCATGGCGGTGTAGCTCAAGGGCCCCGCCACGTCCGGCGTGCGACCCTGACCCACCTGATCCGGCGCCACGATATGATGGTGTTTCGAGAAGACCTCGAGTTGGCGCTCGAAGGAGTGCTCGCCGGAGTCGCCTCCGCCATGCAACAAGACCAGCGTCGGGCCGTCGCCGCGCACGGCGTAGTGGATCCTGTGGCCATGAATTGCGGCCGAATGCAACTCAGTCGCGGAGGTCACGGCGCCAGCCTTTTATGGGAGGTGAGCAGTTCAAGTTATCGAACATGATACAGAAAATAGCATTATCGGGCCCGTCGGCGCCGTAACACGAGCAATCGATTGGAGCGGCACGGCCAAAATCCGGCGCGCGCCGCTCGAAAGCTCCCATCACCGCTCCTTGAACGAATAACCGATCGTAAAGCCGATCGTTCGAGGTTTTGATACCAGCGCTTGGTAGTACTTCCCCCACTGGATCGGATCCGTGTAGGAATTGACGCCGAGTTGATTGGTCAGGTTGTCGACATAGAGAGTCGATACCCAGTGAGAGCGCGAGTAACTCACGCGCGCGCCCACCAATGTATAGCCGGCAACGGTGGGTATGGTGGCGGAGAGCGCGGGCACGAGCGCGCTTTGATAGTGCGCACTGACGGAGCCGCGGAATTCTCCGTCGGCGACCTCAACGTGGCCGTACTCCAGAGTGATCGCCGCCGTGTTTTTCGGCGTGCCGGGCAGCGGCGAGCCCACGGCGGGCGGCGGCACGGACAAGCCGATCGGCGCGAGCGGCGACAGCGACGTTAATTTCGTCTGATCGTAGGTATAGTCGAACTGGCCCGAGAAGTGCCGGGTGAAGAGCCCATACAGCTCCGTCTCGAGGCCCCGGCTGTAGGCCTCGCCGATGTTGATCGCTCCCGGTAGCGCGAGCGGCGTCAGGAAAGCACTTTCCTGCACGTTGTGCCACTGTATGTCGTAGACCGCCGCCGAATAGCGATAACGGTTCTGCAGTGTTCCCTTGACACCAATTTCGTAATTGTCGGCGGTGTCGGGCGCGACCTTGAAAAGTCCCGGGTTGGTCACATAGTTCACGGCCGGCTCGTTGGGCGGCAACGCGTTAATGGCGCCGCGGCGAAAGCCCTGCGACCAGGTGGCGTACACGAGATTGGTACTGTCGATTTGATACGACGTATTGACCTTCCACAATGCCTTGCGCCAGGAGAACCCCTGCGACTCATTGGCGATGGACCCCGCGCCGTCGAAAAGCAGTCCGGTCTGCTGTGACTGCGACACAGTCTGTCTGAACAGCCGCGCGCCTCCCGTCAGGCTCCAATCGGAGGTCATGTGCCAGGTGAACTCGCCGAAGGCCGCCAGGTCGGTGAAGCGGGTTTGGAAGTCGCCGATGTATGCCTGGTCCTTGACGATGGGAATTCCATCGATGTGGTTGAGCGAACCCGGCGTGTAGGCGGTTTGGCCGATGCCGCACTGCGAAGGCGTGACGCCGTCACCATTGCTGACGCCGTAGATGGGCACGCAGGCATTGAAGTAGTCCAAGTACCCCGGGTAGAAATCGTGTTCGACGATGTCGGTGCGCTCGCTTTTGTAGAACACGCCGCCCACCCAGTCGTACGGACCCCCAGTCTTGGATGCGAGCCGGATCTCCTGCGCCCAGGGCCTGTCATTGAATTCCTGGTAACCCGTGAACAGCGCGCGCGGGTTCGAGCCGTACAGTGATGAATAGAATGGGAAGTAGGTGTACAGCGCCGAGACGTCGCCTTGTGCCGCGGTGTCGTGATGCGCCCATGAACTGTTTGACGTCAAGGTCGCAAAGCCTAAGTCCTGTTCCAGGGTCAAAGCGACCAAATCCGCCTGGTCATGGGTGCCGGCCTGGGTGAGGTCCGTCGAGGACAGAGAATTCAGGCCATAGTAGGGCGCATCGTACGGATAGCCGTCGGCGGTCGAGACTTGGTGGTAGTAAGACAACTGCGCATGGAAGTCCTCGTTGGGCCGCCATAACGCTGCGAGGCGGACGTTGCGATACTCATACGAATTGGTGCCGTCCTTCGAGTACGTCACGGGAGGGCTCAGTAGATTGCCCGGCTGAGCCGCGATCGGCACACCGGCGGAATCCTGGGCATAGAGATTCGGTTGGTTGATGAATCCCGCCTCACGCGTGTAGCCGGCGTTCAATCGCAGCGCAAATGTGTCGAACAACGGCAAATTGAGCATGCCGTTCACATCCGCGTTCAATGAGTGAGTGTGCGCCGTATCGCTCAACCCCGTCTCCACCTTGGCATCGAAGGCCTTCGGGTCGGGGGCGTTCTGCACGAACCGAATCGTGCCGCCGAGAGAGCCGGAGCCGTACAGCGTGCCCTGCGGGCCGCGCAGAATCTCGACCCGGTCGAGGTCTTGCAGGCGTAGGTTCATGAACAGCGGAGTGTCATCGACGTAGGTGGCCACCGGCTGCACGATCGGCGAGGACTGGATGAACTCGCCTGAAGTCGAATCGCTGTTCAAGCCGCGAATGATCAGCGAGGAACCGTTGACGCCGCCGAACGGGCCCTTGTCCGTTACGTTGATGCCTGCCATCGAATGGGCGAGGTCGGAAATATTCGTAATTCCCGCTTGTTCGAGTGCGGCGCCGGTGACCGCGGTAATGCTGGCGGGGATGTTCTGCGCGGACACCGAGCGGCGCGTTGCCGTGACGATGATCTCTTGCAGCGCACCGCTGTCGTCCGCCGCCGCCAGCGGGCCGTACAAGGCTGCGAGCACAGCCACCGTCAGCGATGCCATGTTGTTGAGCGAACGCCTATTGAACGGACCTGGCTTGCGCCGCGAATCCAACGCCACGGGCCGCTTGGTACGACGGGAAGTTCTCATAGCGCTATGCTCCCTGGTTAATCAAGTTAACTTACGGGCGAACATAACAATGCGTCGCGGCGATGTCAAACGGATTGGCAGCTGCGATTGCGGCTCCCCGCAAAGCGGGCCCTCTCAGTCCGATCGCCGCCGCCGCGGCCCCGTTGCGGGCGCCAGGAACCTTGCGGAAATATCCCAAAGCCAACGCTGTGCGGCCCTGATTTCCGCCGGCCTCGGCTTGCGCAGCAGCAGTGCGTCATCCGGGAACACCAGTCGGATCAGCAGCGCCGATTTAACGATTCTATAAAAGTCCGATGCATCGACCCTGCGGAAGTCGCCCGAACGGGTGCCTTGGCTAAGCATGCGTCGCAGCCGACCATGCATCGGCGCCAGCAATCCACCGGAGAAGTTGTCGAGGAAGGAGCCGCCGGCCGCGCGCTTCACGTACTCCATTCCACCGCCCGGCGTCGCGAAATCGATGAGGGCGAGACGCACATACGCCGGATGCGACATCATGAACTCGACCAGGCCGTCGACGCCCTGTCGCAGGGCGGTAACGGGGGCAAGCCCGGGTTTCGGGTTGAACTGTTGCGCCAATACCCCGATGAAGTGCCGGGAGACCTCCACCAGCACGTCATCGCGATTATCGAAGTGCTTGTAAATCGCCGGCACCCGCACGTTGAGCGGCCCGGCGACATCTCCCAGCGTGAAGCCGAACACCCCCTTGACGGCTATGAGGCGCTCGACTTGATCGAGTATGCGTTCGCTCGTCGGAGTGCGCGCAGGTGCGGGGTGGGTTGCCGATGGCATTCTAAAGTCTCCTATGGGATTCACTTGCACTCTGTCAGAGTCGGCCGTGCCTCACAACCCAAGGCCACTGGATGCGGTTGCAATTCGCGGGACATGTGGTAGCGTTGGCATGAGGTTAATGTAGTTAACCAAGCGGTCCGGTCAGAAAAACAATGGAGACGCCGTTGAGTTCCCGCGACGAGGACGCGAAGACGCTCGATCTAGCGCGCGGCCTTGAGCTGGGGCCGCGCAACAAGGCGGCATGGGATCAGCCCGAGGTGCGGCGGCAAGGACTGCGTGGGCTGCACCGGCTGCATCGCTACGGAATGAGCTTTAGGGCGCCACGCGTGCTGCCTCTCGAAGTGCGCGCCGACTTCCGCCTGCACGACCTCGACACGGTCCGCTGGTACTTGGGGCACCCGTTTCATACGGCGCTCGCCGTTCTCAAGGGCGAACGGATACTACTCGAACATTACGCGGCCGACTTTGGCCCCGACGCAATCCATTCGATCCAATCGATCACCAAGACCAGCGTCCACCTGATCGCGGGACGTCTGATTGAGGAGGGCCGCCTCGACCCCACCGTGCGCGCCGGGCACTATCTGCCGGAGATCGGTTCGGGATATTTTGAGTGGCCGGTTCAGGACTTGCTCGATATGGCGGTCGTGAACGATTACAGCGAGGACTTTTATGACCCGGCGGCGACAGTCGGCCTGCTCGAAGACGCTCATGGCTGGCGCATTATCGATGGACGGCCGCACGTGGACATCCGCTCCTTCCTGAAGGGAATTGAGGGACCGGGGCGACGCACCGGCGCGCGGACGCTCGACTATAAGACGGCGAACACGGACGTGCTGGCGTGGATCTGCGAACGCGTCTCCGGCGTCGGTCTGCGCGACCACTACCTCCATCTCGTCGAGGCGGTGGGCACCGAGTCCACGGTCTATTTGTCGACCGACCGCCGCGGCACGCCGTTTGCGGGCGGTGGCCTTCATATGACGCTGCGTGACCTTGCGCGCTATGGGCTCTTGCTCGCCCGCGGTGGTGTGGGTGTGGACAACAGCCGCGCCGACGGCCCTGCGCGTGTTGGAAGTCCCGCGTTCCGCGATGCGACGCGCGCTCAGTGCGCCGCGGGGACTCCTAGTCTTCTCGGGCGCGGGAACTACCGTAATTTCGTCGAGACGAACGGCACCTGGCTGGGCCACAATGGCTACGGAGGACAGTGGCTCATGGTGTTTCCCGAACAAGAAATCGTCGTCGCCTGCTTCAGCGCTGTATGCGATGACGGCGGCCAGGACTGGGCATTCCTCGAGCGTCTCGCGACGCTGGGAACCGACATCGCCGCGCTGCTCGCGACGTAATTGCGCATGCCGATCGAATCGAAATCCATCGATTATGTGCAGGAGCATGAACGCCACGGCCGAGTGATCGATCAGGCGCCATTTTGGTTCCTCGGCAATTTCCATTTCTTCACGATCGCCATCGGTTTCGTGGGCCCGAGCATGGGCTTGGGCTTCGCCGACACCAGCGTCGCAGGCGCGCTCGGTATTCTCTTCGGCACTCTGTTCGTCGCTTTCCATGCCTCGCAAGGTCCCGAGCTCGGGCTGCCGCAAATGATCCAATCGCGGGCTCAATTCGGTTTCCGAGGCGTATCGCTGGTGCTGATCGGCACCTTGTTCACATTCGTTGGGTTCAACGTCGCCGATACCGTGCTCGCCTCGCGCGGCCTTCACGGGATGCTCGGTTGGAATGAGGTGGGGGTTACCATCGGCGCCGCCGTGGCCGCGGCCGTGTTGGCGATCTACGGTCATGACTGGCTGCATCGGATCTTCCGCTGGTGCTTCTATCTGTGCATGCCGCTTTATACGCTGCTGACGCTGGCCATCATGTTCGGCAAGGTGCCGGCGCACCATGCCGTGGCGGGGAGTTTCACCTGGGTGGCGTTCATCGCGCAATTTGCGGCAAGCGCCAGCTACAACATCACCTACGCGCCTTCGGTCTCCGACTACTCCCGCTATCTTCCGCGCCGCACGGCGCCCGGTGCCATTATTGCGGCCGTATATATCGGCGCGTCGTCCGCGGCCATTTGGATGATCGCGCTCGGCGCCTGGCTGGCGACGAGGCTAGGCGCGTCGGACGGTCTGGTCGCCCTGCATGCGGCGGGCGATGCGGTGATACCGGGTTTCGGCGTGCTCATGGCGCTCGCGTCGGTGACGGCTCTGGTCGCGACCATGGGCCTGAACGCCTACAGTGGCATGCTGACGGTCGTTACAGCCATCAGTTCTCTCGGGGGCAATCCGCACCCGCCCGTAGCGCTGCGGCATGCGGCGATTGTGGCTCTTGCGATCATCTGGATCGTATTGAGCTTGGCCATCAGTACGAGTGCCATTGCGCTGCTGTTCGCGGTGCTCACGATCATGCTCTACCTGCTCGTGCCCTGGACTTCCGTGAATCTGGTCGACTACTTCTTCGTGCGGCACGGGCACTACGCGATCACGCATCTTTTTATGCCGGACGGCATGTATGGCAAGTGGGGTGTCCGCGGACTCACGGCCTACGTGGTCGGCTTCGCCGCGACGCTGCCTTTCTTTGTCCTGCCGGATTTTTACATGGGCCCGATGGCTCGGGCGCTCGGCGGCATCGATGTGGGTTGGCTAGTCGGTCTGCTCGTCGCCGGCGGCGTATACTGGGCGCTTAGCCGAACGCTGGACGTGAGTCACGAGCGCGTTGCCATCGCCGACAGCGAGAAGACGCTGCGTGAGCTCGCCGCCACGCCTTCGCCCTAGCGAATGGAGAGCCTATGCGAGCTGCCGAATGGGTGCTGCGCCGGGCACGCACGCTCGACCCGGGATGTTTTGCGCTGGTCATGGCGACCGGCATCGTCTCCATCGACGTGGCGCAGGCCGGCATGGGGGGGCTGGCTCGGGTGTTGCTTGGCCTCAACGCGATAGCGTTCGGCTGGCTGCTCATGCTCAGCCTGCTGCGCCTGATTCGGTTTCGCGGTGAATTACTGGCGGAATTCGACGATCCGGCTCGTGGCGCCGGATTTCTCACGCTGGTGGCGGCCACTTGCATACTCGGCAACCAGTGTGTGAGCGTGGTGCGTTCGCCGGGTCTCGCGCATCTGTTGGCAGTGGCGGGCACCTTGCTCTGGATCGCGCTCCTATACCTGTTCTTCGCCGCGACCATCACGCGCCGGAGCAAACCCGATTTCACTCACAGCATCAACGGCGGCTGGCTGGTGACGGTCGTTGCCACGCAGGCGCTGGCGTCACTCGCGATCACGCTATCGACGCAGTGGGCGCTGTACCGAACCGGATTGCTGTTCGCCGGCCTGTGCCTCTATCTGCTGGGTGCGGCGTTGTACTTGCTGATCATCACGTTGGTCGTCTATCGCCTGGTGTTCTTCCCGCTGCCCGCGCGCGAGTTCACTCCGCCGTACTGGATCAACATGGGCGCATTGGCGATCACCACACTGGCCGGCAGCCTGTTCGTGGTGAGCGCTCCGGCATCAGGGGCCTTGTGGGATCTGACGCCATTCGTGAAGGGATTCAGCCTGTTCTTCTGGGCCACGGCGAGTTGGTGGATTCCGCTGCTGCTGGTCCTTGAACTCTGGCGTCACGGCTGGCGTCATGTGCGGCTGCGCTACGAAGCAGACGATTGGGATATCGTATTTCCGCTGGGCATGTACGTGGTCGGCACCCGCACCTTGGCGCACGCCTTGGGGATGGATTTCCTACTCGTCATCCCGCGCGCCGGCGTTTACGTCAGCCTGTTGGCGTGGTCCGTGGTGGCGTTGGCGCTATTGCGGCATATCTTGCCCGGTGAGCGCCACATCACGCCGTAGAAATTGTGCTTAAGCCTGCTTAATCCGGGGCGAAGGCAGTTCACGGCGGTTGCTCATCTCGGGTATTCTGCCTGCCAATCATGCAAGAAAGATACGAACCCGCCGCCGTCGAAGCGCAGGCACAGCAATATTGGGACCAGCAGCGTTGTTTCGAGGCCAAGGAGGACAGCGGCCGCGACAAGTACTACTGCCTGTCCATGTTTCCCTATCCCAGTGGCCGCCTGCACATGGGACATGTGCGCAACTACACCATCGGCGATGTGCTGACGCGCTTCATGCGCATGAACGGACGCAACGTGCTGCAGCCCATGGGTTGGGACGCCTTCGGCCTGCCCGCCGAGAATGCCGCCATGGCGAACGGCGTGCCGCCGGCGAAGTGGACCTTCGACAATATCGCCTACATGAAAGCACAGCTTAAATCCTTAGGCTTCGCCTTGGATTGGAGCCGGGAACTCACCACCTGCCGTCCCGAGTACTACCGCTGGAATCAATGGCTGTTCCTGCGCATGCTGGAAATGGGTATCGCCTATCAGAAAACCGGCGTGGTCAATTGGGACCCCGTCGATAAGACCGTGCTCGCCAATGAACAGGTCATCGACGGCCGGGGCTGGCGCACCAATGCGCTGGTCGAGAAGCGCGAAATTCCGATGTACTACCTTAAGATCACGGACTACGCGGAGGATTTGCTCGAGACTCTAAGCCATATGCAGGGTTGGCCGGAGCGCGTGCGCGCCATGCAGGCCAATTGGATCGGCAAGAGCGTGGGCGTGCGGCTGGGATTCCCGTACGAGATCGAAGGCCTGGACATCGCCGGTCTGGGTCTTGCGGCCGGCGGTGGCCCGGGCTCTGGTGCCGCGGGCCCCGACGCCATCGCTAAGGGCGTATTGCATGCCTTTACCACGCGCGTGGATACGCTCATGGGCGTGACGTTTTGCGCGGTGGCGGCCGAACACCCGCTGGCGACGCACGCAGCACGCGATAATCCCAAATTGGCGGCGTTCATCGAAGAGTGCAAGCGCGGGCCCGCGGTCGAAGCCGAACAAGCCACGCAAGAGAAAAAGGGCATGCCCACCGGCCTGGTCGTGCGCCATCCCTTAAGTCACGAGGCCGTGCCCGTTTGGGTGGGCAACTACGTGCTCATGAGCTATGGCGAAGGCGCGGTGATGGGCGTGCCGGCGCATGATGAGCGAGATTTCGAATTCGCCAAAAAATACCATTTGCCGATCAAGCCGGTCATCGAAGTGCCGGGCCGCGAATATTCAACACACGCGTGGTCGCCTCGGTATGCCGACCATGGCCGCTGCGTCAATTCCGGGGTGTATGACGGCTTGGAGTTCCAGGCTGCCGTCGATGCCATCGCGGCGGATTTGGGCGCCTTGGGCTTGGGCGAGAAACAAACCACCTGGCGCCTGCGCGATTGGGGCATCTCCCGGCAGCGCTACTGGGGTTGCCCGATCCCGGTGATTCACTGCGCCACCTGCGGCACCGTGCCCGTGCCGGAGGAGCAACTGCCGGTGGTGCTGCCGGTGAATCTCGTACCCGACGGCAGCGGTAATCCGCTGCTCAAAGACGCAGCCTTCCTCGCGGTGCCGTGTCCGCGCTGCGGCGCCGCCGCGCGGCGCGAGACCGATACCATGGACACCTTCGTGGACTCCTCCTGGTACTTCCTGCGCTTTGCCTGCGCCGACAACAATCGTTCCATGCTGGACTCGCGGGTGCAGTATTGGTTACCGGTGGATCAATACATCGGCGGCATCGAGCATGCGATTTTGCATCTCCTGTACTCGCGCTTCTGGACGCGGGTGCTGCATGAATTGGGCGCGCTCAAGTTCAAGGAGCCGTTCGCCAATCTATTTACCCAGGGCATGGTGCTGAACGAGGTATTCTTCCGTAAACCCGATGCGGGCCGCGTCGAGTATTTCAATCCCGCCGACGTCGAGGTCACGCTGGACGCGACGGCGCAGCGCCGCGTGGCGGTGCTGCGCGCCGACGGCCTGGAAGTCGAATCCGGCGGCATCGTCACCATGTCCAAGTCGAAGAACAACGGCGTCGATCCGCAGGCACTGGTGGACGAATTCGGCGCCGACACCGCGCGGCTGTTCACCATGTTCGCCGCACCGCCGGAACAAACCCTGGAGTGGTCCGATGAAGGCGTGCAAGGCGCGTATCGGTTCATCAAGCGCCTGTGGAAGGCCGTGCACGAGCATGTGATGCGCGGCGCGCCGGCGCCGCTCGACAAATCGGCGTTGAACGAGTCGCAGCGCGCGATGCGCAGGCAGTCACACCAGACCCTGGCGAAGATCACCGACGATATAGGGCGCCGCCGGACTTTCAACACGGCCATCGCCGCCGCGATGGAATTGCTGAACGCGCTCGCCAAATTCCCGCAGGCCCAGCCGCAGGATCGCAGTGTGACGCAGGAAGCGCTCGAGATCGCAGTGCTCGGACTATCGCCCATCATCCCGCATGTGACGCACGCCCTGTGGCACCACTTGGGCCATGCCACGGCGCTGATCGATGAGCCTTGGCCGCCGGTGGATGCCGAGGCATTGCAAACCTCGACGGTGGAAATCGTGGTGCAGGTCAATGGCAAACTTCGCGCCCGCCTCAGCGTCGCCGCCGACGCCGACGAGGGCACGTTGCGCGCTGCCGCGCTCGCTGATCCTAATGTGCAAAAATTCGTGGGCGCAAACCCGGTGCGCAAGGTCATCGTCGTGCGCGGCAAACTCGTCAGCATTGTGGTGTAACCTGCGCCGATGAAACTCGCGAAATTTCCAGGCGAAACGTGCAGGGCCCCGTCTGCCCCGGGCAGCGCACCGGCGGCATCCGACAGCGCGCGACTGTCCGGGCCGTCCTCAATGCTTGGCGTGGCGTTGGCGCTGTGCCTGTTGTCGGCCTTAAGCGCCTGCGGTTTCCGCCTGGCCGGCAGCGACCACTTGCCGGCGGCGCTGGCGCGTCCCTACCTCGATCTGAAAGACCCTTACACCGATTTCTCGCGCGAGTTCGAACATCAACTGAAAAGCTCAGGCGCGGAGCTTCAACCACTGCGTGCGGGCGCTACGGCAACCATCGAAGTCACGAAGGATTTGGTTGCACAGCGGACACTGTCGGTGTCCGCGAATAATATTCCGACTGAATATGAGTTGACGTACACGGTCACGTTCGCCGTGCATGGCCCCGACAAGGAGTTGCTGGTGCCGCAGACCGTTACGTTGTCCAAGGATTATAGTTTCGAGGAGAACGTGTTGCTGGCCAAGGAACACGAGGCCGACATCTTGCGCCAGCAGATGGCGCGCGATCTGGTGTCCATCGTCATGCATCGGCTGACGAGTCTGAAGTAACTGCGGCGGCGGCGTGTTGTTGGTTAACGCCATCGATCGCATCGGCCTGGAACTGCTCCTGGATCGGTACGGTTTGGCGTTGCAATTGGTGGCGCCCGAAGAAGTCATCCCCGGTTCTTATTGGGGCGAGCGCGAGGCGGGCCTGATCGGCAACAAGGTGTTCGCGCGCCTCGATACGCCGGTGCACTCGGTGTTGCACGAGAGCGCGCACTTCATTTGCATGACGCCGGAACGTCGCGCCGGATTGGATACGGATGCGGGCGGCGACGACGCGGAAGAAAATGCCGTCTGTTACTTGCAAATCATCATGGCGGATTCGCTGGCCGAGGTCGGCCGAGAGCGCATGTGCCGCGACATGGATGATTGGGGTTATAGCTTTCGTTTGGGCAGCGCGGCGACCTGGTTTGCCGAGGACGCGGAGGATGCGCGCCTCTGGCTGATGCGCCAC
The DNA here is from genome assembly GCA_036510475.1 of Steroidobacteraceae bacterium. Taxonomy (GTDB): domain Bacteria; phylum Pseudomonadota; class Gammaproteobacteria; order Steroidobacterales; family Steroidobacteraceae; genus Bog-1198. The sequence continues at coordinate 75 of DATCDX010000248.1, read as the reverse complement.
AGCCTGCTTGATGCGCAGGGATGCGTCACGCATGTCTGCCGATAAGCAGGGAAGCGTCCTAGGGCCGGCGTTCGC
>DATCDX010000247.1:0-4460 GCA_036510475.1 Steroidobacteraceae bacterium | reverse complement strand
GAGGGGAAGCAGTTGGCTTCCAGCTTCTTATCTCCCCAGACCGCTGGCAATCGGCCGACGTACATCACCGCGCAGACAGCGCAGTTCGAGTGGCGGTCTTTTGCGCCGCGGTGCCGAGCGGTACGAGAGTTCGCCGGGGAGACTAAGCCGCTGCCCGGCGACTGCTGCCCCGTCGCCGGGCAGCGGCTTAGTCTGGCGGGCGAATCCCAAACCCGCGCGATCAACACCATTGGGCCGAGATACTAGGGGTCTGTCACTATTGGATTTTTTCCTTCAGCGTCGTCGACGGCGAGACGCCTATTTGTTCGCGATAGTACTGCGCGTAACGGCCGAAGTTGACGATGCCGACATTCGACATCAGGTTCGTCACCCCCGCCGTCTCATCGGCGGCCAGCAGCGCCCGGTGCAGCGCGTCCACGCGCGCGCGGCGGATGTATTCCGCCGGCGTCAGGTTGAACGCCTTGCGAAAACCGTTTTGCAGGGTTCGAGGCGTGACGCCGACCCGTGCTGCGATGTCGGTGATCGAGATGCCCTCGGACAAATGATCGTGCACGTAGTCGCGGGCGCGGCCGACGTGCCAGGCAGTCGACCGGCCATCCGGCTCGACGATCGAATCCATGTGGCTATGGGGCGCGGCGCCCAACATGAGTTCCATCAAGGTGCGCGAATACTGCTTACGCACGCCCTCGCTCGCGAGCGCAGCGGGCGCGGTCGCGGAGATATGACAAATATGGGCCACGAGCTCACACCAGGCCCGCGCGAAATCGCTGTCCATGGGAATTTCAAGATTGAATTGCAGCGCTTTGCGCAATGGGCGCCGCAGCTTGGCGGCCAGGGTCTCCAACAGCGCGCGACGGGACACACGCACGGTCAGATGCTGGCACTCGGCGGTCATGCGAATCTTGGTGTGTTCGGTCGGTTCCGTGATCACGATCGATCGCGGCGAGGTGATCGCGGTTCGCTCTCCGCACCATAACTGACCTTCACCGGCCAAGGTCCATTTCACGAGGTAGGTATCTTCGATGCAGCCCGCATCGATATCGACGTCGAAGCCATATTTTATGCTGGTCAGGCCACAGGCACCCAAGTCGAGCGACGACAGATAAGCGACGCCTCGGCGCGGCGCTTCATTCACATGCAGCCGATGCGGGCAAATCGCCGTACGGATCAGGCTGGTCGCCTCGTCCAAAGTGGCGGCCGTGAACACGCCGCACGGATCGGGCACCGGCAACAATTCCGTTCCGCGGCTTAACGCTTGTACACCCAGGTTTAATCCCCCTCGAACACCTAGCCGAGAGTGTATATCAACGGGCCGGTCAACCGCTCGTGGGCGGTCAACAGGGCTTCGCGTAGCGGATAGCGAAGTCGTTTTTGCTATGTCAGACTCGGCCAAAATAGAGTGAGAATCGCCCATGCGACCCCTAATCAACGCATTTTTGGCATGCGCCCTGCTCGTCGGGTCTGCGCGCGCGGAACTCCCGTCGGATGTCGGGCACGGCCCTGTGGTTGCGACATTGCCCGTTCCCGCGTCAAAGCACTGGGTATGGGTGAACGATTTCGTGTTTCCTCACATGTCCGACGGCATGGCCTATCTGATCGACGGCGATTCGGGACGCTACTTGGGAACACTCAGCACAGGCTATAGTTTTGCGCACGTCATTCTCTCGCGCGACGGTAAACTCATCTATTCACCGGAAACCTATTTCTCGCGCGGAACGCGCGGCACGCGTACCGACGTCGTCACCTTGTACGACACCCGCACGCTGAGCCCGGTCGGCGAAATTGCGATACCACCCAAGCGCTCGTCCAATCTGCCGATGATCGCCAACCAGGTAACGACGGACGATGACCGTTTTCTTCTGATTTATAATTTCAATCCGGGGCAGAGCGTTACGGTCGTCGATACGAAACTGCGCAAATTCGTCCGCGAAATCGAAACCCCCGGATGCGCACTGATCTACCCAACCGGGCCGCGCTCGTTCTTTTCAGTTTGCGGCGATGGTTCATTGTCGCTGGTGGAACTCGACGATAATGGCGCCGCGAGCCAGAAGCGCACCCCACCCCTGTTCGACATGGCGAGCGACCCGGTGACGGAAAAGGCCGTGCGGGTGGGTCATGTCTGGTATTTCGTCTCCTTCGACGGGCGCATCTATCCACTGACCGTCGGCCCACGGCAAGCAACGGTGGGGTCTACGTGGTGGTTGACGACCGAGGCGGAGCGCAAGGCGGGCTGGCGCCCCGGCGGCATTCAGCAGCTCGCGGTGGATGTAAGGCGGTCGCGCCTATACGCCATCATGCATCGTGGCGGAGTGGAGACGCATAAAGATCCGGGCAAGGACGTATGGGTGTACGATTTGGCGACCCGGCAACGCGTGCAGCAATTCACACTCAAGAACCTGTCGAGTTCCATCCAGCTCTCCACCGATGCACAGCCGCTGCTGTATAGCATTTTCATCGACAGCACCGACCTTGACATCTACGACGCATCGAACGGCAAGTTACTGCGGTCCGTCGCGCATGTCGGCACGACGCCCACCATCATGGTTACGCCGTAGCCACGCCCATGCTCGATCCCGCATTCGGCTACTTGATCATCATCGGCATCGCGCTGCTGTTCGCCGGCGCCGGCGCGCATAAGGTTCGCGATTTCGCCCGCTTTACGGAAGTCTTTGCCGCGTATCGCATGCTGCCCGATGCGTCGGCGCGCCGCATCGCCTGGCTGATTCCCGCCCTTGAATTTGGCGTTGCGATATCACTAGTGTTCCATTCCGGCCGGCGCGTCGCGGTACCGACCGCCATCGCGCTCTTGATCGCCTACGCTGCGGGCATCGGCCTTAACCTCCTGCGTGGCCGGCGTGACCTGGACTGCGGTTGTGGCGGCCCGCGAGACCGCCGCCCGATTGCCGCATGGATGGTATGGCGCAACTTGAGCCTCGCGGTCGTTTTGGGGCTCGCTGCGCTGCCGTGGTCGCCCCGGCCCCTCGATTCCACGGACTTTCTGACGATCATGGGCGGACTCATCGCGGGCGCTGCACTGTATGCGGCCGTCGACCGGTTGCTGGGTGATGTAGCGCCCAAAGCCCTGCTTTTAAGGGGTACATCGTGACGGCACTGGCCGTGTCCAATGCTGCGCTGTGGATCGTGGTGATCGCACTCGCCGTCGCCTTGCTGGCGGTGGTCCGTCAGCTCGGCGTTCTGCACGAACGCATTGCACCGGTGGGTGCCCTCATGCTCGCGAAGGGACTCAAAGTCGGCGAAATCGTCCCGCAAGTTGCCGCCCAAGACATCGACGGACATTCGCGCACCCTGGGAGCTCCGCGAACAGACGAGCGCGCCACGTTGATCATGTTCGTGTCGCCGACCTGTCCCGTATGTAAGGCATTGCTGCCGGCGCTCAAATCGAGCCTGGCGTCGGAACGGGATTGGCTCGATATCATCATGGCGAGTGACGGCGAAATCTCTGCCCAACGAGAATTTGTACTGGCTCATCGGCTGGGCGGTTTCCCTTACATCGTTTCCGCTCCGCTCGGCATTTCCTACCAGGTCAGCCGGTTGCCGTTTGCGGTTCTGATCGATGCACAGGGAGTGCTTCGAGCGCGCGGAATCGTCAATTCGCGCGAGCATTTGGAGAGTCTATTCGAGGCCAAGCGTTTGGGCTTCGCATCGATTCAGGATTATTTCGAGGCTGCGACACACAATCGGGCGGCATGAACAAGGCAATCGGGTGGCATGAGCATCGGCCGCCCGCGTTATGAGGAATGACCCATGAAATGGTTGGACGCGTTTTCAGAAAATTCCGCGCGCGCGCTGGCGCGACGCACCTCACGGCGCAGCGTACTCTCGGGCGTCGGGTCATTTCTCTTGGGCGCCGCCGCGATGCCCTTGTTGCCAGTGGCGCGAGGCGCCGACGTCAAGCCCGCGGGTGCCGCACCCAAGGCGGATCCCGGCGATCCTAATTCCTGCGATTACTGGCGGCACTGCGCCATTGATGGGTTTTTATGCGGGTGTTGCGGGGGATCCCAGTCCATGTGCCCACCCGGCACGGACATGTCGCCGATCACCTGGATCGGCACCTGCCACAATCCCAGCGACGGCAACGACTACGTCATCTCCTATAACGACTGCTGCGGCAAAAGCGCCTGCGGCCGCTGCTTCTGCAATCGCAACGAAGGCGATTCAGCGCTATTTCAACCGGGCAAATCCAACGATTACAACTGGTGCTCCGGAAACGCCAAAGCCAACATTCCCTATCACTGCTCCACCGCCCGCATTGTGGGAACCGCCAAGTAGCCACCGATGCGTACACTCACCGCCGTGGCGGCCATTGCGCTGTCTTGTGCAACCGCCGGCGCAGCATGGGGCTATCAGCCCCTCGTCAACTACCAACTGCAGTGCATGGGCTGTCATCTCGCCGACGGCTCGGGCCAGCCGGAACGAGTGCCCTCGATCCGCCGCTCGCT